>JACMNZ010000448.1 GCA_014378285.1 Pseudopedobacter sp. | reverse complement strand
TGTAATAAGAACTAAAACTACGCCTGATGTTACCAGTAACAACTTAATTGATGACGATGTAAATGATCCAGGGAAAGTTTATAAAATTGGTTTAACCTTTCCAGCAGCAGGAACTTATTATGTTGGGATTCAGTTTAATGGGGCTACAATTTTTAGAAGTAATGTTGGCGTAACCAATATCCCTATCAAATTAGGTAATGATTTAATTTCTTTAAATGGAGCTTATTCTTCTACCAACGGGATAATTACAAATGCCTATTATTATTTTTATAACATGCTATTTAAGTCTTTGGGTTGTACAAATGGCGTAAGAGTACCTGTTGTTTTAAGCAAGCCAACCATTACGCAAAGCGGAACATCATTAACAGCTAGTTACGGATTAAAATATAAATGGTATGCAGATGGAGTTGTTGATGTAACTAATGAAACAAAAATCTATAACCCATCAAAATCAGGGGTTTACAAAGTAGAAATTATCAGTCCTTCTGGTTGCGCAAGTGCATCTGCAGATTTCAATTACGTTTTATCAGCTATAAAACCTTCTGATGCAGCAGAAATTGGCTTAAATGTTTATCCAATACCAACAAAAGGTGTTCTAAACTTATCTTTTGATGTAGTTAAAAAAGAAAATATAGAAATAAAAGTGAATAATATTGTTGGACAAGAAATGCTTAAAAGCCAGAACAATAATTTTTCTGGTAAGTTTAACCAAGCTTTAGATTTAAAAGCTTTAGAAGAAGGAACTTATATCCTATCCTTAAAAATTGGATCAAAATATTACACTCAAAAATTTGTGGTAGGAAAATAAATTTGTCTGCTTTATTTTTTATAATATTTGGGCGTTTTAACAGGCTATACACTATATCTTTTTTTGCTATTTGCTATATGGCAATAGCAAAAAAAGGATGCCGTTCCTATCCTTAACGCAAAACAGTTTGTATTGATTTTAATAATTACAACTTGAATTTTATTCCGTTTAAATTAATCTAATTTTATGTTTTATATAGAGTTTAATAATTAATTACACTATTATTTGATGTAATATTCATCAATACAGGTTTTTAGCTTTCAGCCTTGTGCATTTAGCTTTTGGCCTTTATGTAATTAGAAATGGTTAATTTTAGCATTGAAATTTTCTTAAATCATGACGGCAAAAAAAATATTGATATTAGACAAACATCAGATACAACAAAAAATTAACAGGATAGCGCATCAAATTTTAGAAGATAATTTTGATGAAAAAGAAATAATTTTAGCTGGTGTTGTTTCTAGAGGATATAAATTAGCTTTAAGATTAGAAAAAGTCTTAAGCAAAATTGCCGATTTTAAAATAATAATTATCAAGTTAGAACTAGAAAAAGACAGTTCTAAACTAGAATCTAAGATTGATATTCCCTTAAAGTCTTGTGAAAATAAGGTTATAATCTTAGTTGATGATGTTTTAAACAGTGGGCGTACTTTGGCTTACGGTTTAGGTGTGTTTTTAAATATTCCTCTTAAAAAGTTACGTTCTGTAGTTCTAATTGATAGAAGTCATAAGAATTTTCCTGTATCAACAGATTTTGTCGGTTTAGAGCTATCCACAATATTAAAGGAACATGTTTCTGTTATCTTAGATGAAGACGGTGAGGAAGACGGAGTTTATTTAAAATAGATTTAATATTATGGATCAAGACATTTGTTGGAAACAACGGTTTCAAAATTTTGAAAAAGCATTAAACCAATTAAGATTTGCAATAGAAAATTACGGTAAAAACCCTGAAGCTATTTATTTATTTATATTTCAATTCTAAATAAAATTGAATCAGAGGCTTTAATAGAACATATACAAAGAGTAAGTAAGGTATTTATGATAGAATATAACTCTATTTATTATTCTTTATCGCTTCCACAATAGCTTCAACTTTTAAATCCGCACCTTTTAAAATGATATGTGCTTTATTATAAAAAGTTTTCCTTTCTTTAAGTTTTTTTTTAATAAAAGCCATCAATTCTTCATAGCTTTTACCTTTAACTAAAGGTCTTTCTACTCGGGCGTTAATCAATCTATCTGCTAAAACTTTAACTGGCGTATCAATAAAAATAGTTAATCCATTATCGTTCATCCAATCCATGTTGTCAAAAAAACATGGCGCTCCACCACCTGTCGCAATTATAACATCATCCGCAAAAGCCGATTGTTGTAAAACTTGTTTCTCTTTTTCTCTAAACCCGTTTTCTCCAAAATTTGCAAATAATTCTGGTACGCTCATTTGGTTTTTTAGAACAACCAAATCATCTAAATCAATAAACGTTTTATCTAATTT
>JACMNZ010000447.1 GCA_014378285.1 Pseudopedobacter sp. | reverse complement strand
CAAATGCGAGGAAGAGTTGGACGTTCTAATAAAAAAGCATTTTGTTATCTATTAAGTCCGCCGCTTTCTACTTTAACTTCAGAAGCAAGAAAACGTTTGAGCGCTATTGAAGAATTCTCTGATTTGGGAAGCGGATTTAATGTGGCGATGCGAGATTTGGATATCCGCGGAAGCGGAAACCTATTAGGTGCAGAACAAAGTGGTTTTATCGCTGAAATAGGTTTCGATATGTATCATAAAATTTTAGATGAAGCCATACAGGAATTAAAAGAAGATGAGTTTAAAGGCTTGTTTACTGACGATAAACCTCGTCCTTTTGTGAGTTTTACCCAGATAGACACGGATATGGAGTTGATGATTCCGGATGAGTATGTCACCAATATTCAAGAACGGTATAATTTATATACCGAGCTTTCTAAAATTGATAATCAAACCCAATTAGATGCTTTTGCTAAAGAATTGCATGATCGATTTGGTCCCGTACCAAAGCAAGTGAGAGATCTTTTAAGAACGGTAGAATTGCAATGGATTGGAAAAGAAATAGGTCTCGAAAAAATTAGTTGGAAGAAGGGGGTTTTACGAGGGTACTTTATTTCAGATAAGCAGTCTAAATATTTTGAAAGCGAGGCTTTTGGAAGGATTTTATCCTTTGCTCAACAAAACCCTAGAAATGTGAATTTGAAAGAGGTGAAAAATACTTTAAGGATTGCCATTGAGGGCATCAGGACAATTGATGACGCCATTTTTGCCTTAGAGCAAATGCGTGACCCAGTGATGATTTAAGTCTTTTTATAATAGGGTTGAGTTGGTTAGTACCCTGCATAATTAAGGGTCTGAATCGTCCCAAAGGCATGCTTTTGACACCTGATTCGCCATTTGAATAATCATTTATTTTTGATCATTGAAGGTTTTGATTTCTGAAAACCTTTAGAAATTATTTTCTTTGCGTAATGAATAAGTTTAAAGCGTTTACCTCCTTGTTGATTTATAGTTTATTATTCCTATTTAATAATAAAGTTCAAGCTCAGGCAAATAAAATTGATTCTATTAAAGTAAGTGAACTTTATATCAAGAAAAATCCGTTTTCTGTACGTCCCTCATTATTCTTTATTTATAAAAGAAAATTGCCCATTAGTAATTTACACTTAAAGGTGAATTACTGGAAAACCAAAGCGAGTTTTGGCGTAAATATAAATCAAGCTGCATTTAGTAGTAATTGGAGTGCTGGCGGCGTAAATTCTTTGGCTTTAGGATCACTGTTAAACTATAAGTCAGAGTATAATAAAGATGGAAAAAACTTTACCTCTGAACTTTTGCTGCAATATGGAAAATTAAAAAATGAAGGCCAGTTAGAACGTAAAACAAATGATAGAATATTTTGGGATAATAAAGCGGCGATGTTGCTATCTAAAAATTGGAGTTTCTTTGGTTCTATTAGTTTCGAGTCTCAATTTGATTTCGGATATAGCTACGGCAAAGATCCTAATGGAAATGAAACCAGAAAATTAATTTCTAAATTTATGGCGCCAGGCTATTTGACAGAGTCTGTAGGTTTCGAGTATAAACCAGTAAAATACTTTAGCGTTCGATTGGGTACGGGTACTGCTCGTCAAACTTTTATGCTAGACACCACCTTATATAAAAATAACCCTAAAAATTTCGGTGTCGAAGTGGGCAAAAAATTCAAGAATGAGCTGGCTTTTCAGGTTGTTGTAAATTTTGATAAAGACATTGCCAATAACTTGAATTTAAAGTCGAGGTATTTACTCTTTGCTGCTTATGATAGGATTAATAATATCGATCAAAGGTTAGATGTAACGATTACTGCAAAAATTAACAAGTTAGTGAATGTCACAGTTGGTGCAACTGCTTTATATGATGATAATTTTAGTGGTAAAATTCAATATGGACAAAATTTAGCTTTAGGTATTTTATTTAAAATTCCTCGCTAGAAAATAAAAAAGCGCCCCACGTTCCGGGGCGCTTACCTGCATTAACACTTTAATTAACTAACTTTTTCCTTTAACTGCAGATAATCAAAGTACTTAAGATCTTTGTATAAAAATTAGATTCAATAGTAGCGTTGGCGTTACATGACTATTAAAAAAATTTTTGTTTGTTCACGTTATTAAAAACTCAAGTTTTTTGAATTAACCCATTTAATGAGCTAATGTTTCAATGTAACAACTCCTTTGTTTAGAGTAAAGTGTTCCGATTTATGGAAACCTATTTATTCTGCGACAAGTTTTTAAATTTTATAAATAAAAAAGCTCCACGTTCTGGAGTGCTTACATTAATACTTTTGGCTAAAAAATTTTCTTTTCAACTGCAGGTAATCGAGATAGTAAAGAATCTTAATCGAGAAATTTTGATTTTGTGGACCATTAATGGTGTTGTCAAAATTTCTAAAATATTTTGATTTAGAATTTCTATCAAACATGGATGATGCATCTTTCCATGCAACACTCAACTCGCTTCCTGGTGCAAAACGCCATACGTAAATCATATCCACATTAAACGCATTAAAATTCTGACCTAAACCATGAATAAACTCTGAAGTTTTGTCTAATTCTCCTTCTTGATTTAAAACATAGAATTCTTTGTTAATCAATTTAGACCAGTAGTGCCTCGCTCTTAAATTTAAACCCATTTTATTATTAAAAGTGTATTTGAGTTCTAGCGAATTTTCTACTGTTTTAATGTCCCTTCTAGAGAAGTAAATGTCTCCAGTAGTTGCATTTTTTGAAATATAACCAGCCTGATTCGTTCTTGGGTTCATGCTAAAGTCGGTTTCTATTCTAAATTTATTATTGATTCTGAAATTTTGATAGGTTCCATATCCAACAGAAAACCCATTAAACAAATCTTTTTTCCGAGTAGAAATGTAGGCTCCGCCACTTATTTTCTTAGCCCTATTAGAATTGAAACGAGCATTAAATCCATATCTTTCAGGACTTCTAAATACTCTTCCTGCTGTTCGAGCCTCGTAAAAATCATTTCCTTTGGCGCTATAATTCAAATTTAAATTCATTGACCAAAGATTTTT
>JACMNZ010000446.1 GCA_014378285.1 Pseudopedobacter sp. | reverse complement strand
TATAAAAAGTTTGTGAAGTGTATTTTAAGACGTTATTAATAGAAAGCGATTTACCAAACTCAGGATATTGATGAATTAGTTTATCTAGTTTTTCGATTTTTTTTAAGTTGTTTAATTTGAGAATACCGTTTTTCCTCTTAGCATCAATGCTAAATTCTAAGGGTAAAACTCCGTTAAAAGTATTTTCAAAAAACTTTAAATCTTGATAAACTTTGTCGTTTTTTGGCAAATCATCAACTACAAAACCATTTGTGCTTAATTTAGAAACACCAAAGCCACCAAAAATTAATAATAATATAACTACCGCATAAATCAGCTTACGCCGATATTGAACCAAATGGATAATTTTTTCTAAACAGCCGTCAAAAATATTTGCTTTGTTCATCTTTGCTTCATTAACTTTTATTGATTTTATAAAGGTTAAAATAATGGGCAACATCGCTAAAAATATTAACCAAGTAAGCATTACGCCTATCGCTGCCGTAATTCCAAATTCTTTAAGCACATTACTATTGGTAAAATAAAGTACACCAAAACCAATGGCTGTGGTAAGATTTGCTATAAAAGTAGTGAGCGAGATTTTCTGGATAGTGGTATGTAAAGCTTGTAATTTATCATTACCATTTTGTAGTTCCATTTTGTATTTATTAATGATTAAAATACTATTTGGAATACCAATAATCACTATTAAAGGAGGAATTACACCCGTTAGTAAAGTAATTTCATATCCAAAAGTAGCCATTAAGCCAACGCTCCAAACCACCCCAAAAAGAACCAACAAAATTGGATACAAAACCAAGGCTATCGAGCGATAAAACAAGAATAAAATAATTGCGGAAATCAAAACCGACAAACCCAAAAACAATACAAATTCTTTTGCCACCAAAGCACTTACCACTGTTTTTATATAAGGTAAACCCGATAGATGGACTTTTACATTTTCAGTTTTTTCAAAGTTTTTAGCAAGCTGTTGGATTTCTTTGATTAATGGATTTCTTGCAGAAGTTTGCATGATACCATCATCAAAAGTAATAGCCGTGATAGCGGCGTTTTTATTGATATTAAAAATCAATCCTTCATAAAAAGGTTGATTACCAAAAAGGCTTTTAATGCTATCTAACTGTAATTGAGTTCTTACAGGTTCTGAAATTATAGGGTTAAAAACAAACTTTTTATTAATGGTATCTTTCCCTAAAAGCGGTAAATTGCTAATTGACAATACTTTTTTTATTCCTTTTAATTTTTGTAATTGATTAGTGAGTTTATCCCAATTATTAAAAAAATCTTTCTGGAATAGATTTGGACTTTGCACACCTAAAATCATGGCATTTCCATCTTCCCGAAATTTTTCTTTAAATTTTTGATAATCAATATAAGTTGCATCTGTTGTTGGTAAAATCTTACCGGGGTTAAATGCTAATTTTACCTGACTAGCTTTATAACCAAAAAATAAAGTAATTATGAGGAAGACAAATAAAATAAATTGCTTTTTTGAGAGGATAAACTTGGCCAAATTGGTCCACATAAATTATTTTTTAGGATAAAATCAAAACTACTAAATTGACTGATGCGCTTTGTAATGGAAATACGTATTTTAGTTGGCGATAGATGAAAAAAAAATTAATCTTCTTTTTATTACTATTTGCTCAAATCTCTAAAGCGCAACAAGTACCTTTGGGGCAATGGCGAACTCATTTACCTTATAACCAAGTTTTAAGTGTGGCCGGGAATGCAGAGCAAACTTATTGTGCTACAAATGGTGGAGTTTTTACAATCGATAACAATACTGGTGAAATCAATAAACTTTCTACAATAAATGGCTTGGCTGATGTCCGTTCAACTTTAGTAGCTTATAATTCTACTACCCAACAAACTTTAATTACCTATCAAAACAGTAAAATTGACCTTTTAAAAAATAATGAGATTATCCATTTGAATGAAATTTTTGATAAAAAAGGGCTCGGTAATAAAGCTATTAATGCGGTAACCTTTAAAAATCAATTTGCTTATTTAAGCTGTGGTTTTGGTATTGTGGTTTATGATCTAGAACGAAAAGAAGTAAAGGATACCTATTTTATTGGAGCCAATTCCAGCAATTTAGAGATTTATGAAATCGCAATAGAAAATCAAAATATTTATGCCGCCACAGCTGATGGAATTTTTAGCAACACATTAAACAATCCTACTATAACAGATGCAAATAGTTGGATAAAACAAGGTATTTCCCAAAATTATCCGAGTGGGACAACAAAATCTATTACATTATTTAACGGATATATATATGGTGTTTTTAATACTGGCGTTTATAAATTTAAAAACAACAATTGGCAGCTCACCGCTATTTTTACTCCTGATGTAAAAAAAGTTAAATCAAGCAATAATCAATTATTAACTATTGCTCCATTCCGAATTATAAGTTATGATAACAATGAAAACATCCTGAAAAATATTCAAAACACATCGAATTTTTCTAATGCTAATGATGTCATCATCACTAAAGAAAACGAGTTTTTAATAGCTGATGGTAATAAAGGATTGGTTAAAACAAGTAATGGAAACACTTTTAGTTTCATTTTACCAAACGGGCCAAATACATCAAGCGTTCAAAATTTAGCCTATAAAAATGGACGCATCATTTTGTCTCCAGGTACAATTTCTCAAAATTTTTCGCCAGGTTTTAATAACGATGGTTATTCTGTTTTTGAAAACGAAACATGGAAAAGTTATAGTTCCGCTAACACCCAAAGCTTCTTCCCTATTAGAGATATTGTAATTTCAGTTTCATCCTCAACATCAAAAAATATATTTTTAGGTTCATTTTTAAATGGAGTTTTAGATTTTAATCCAGATAATCTTGAACTGAAAATCTACAATCAAAATAATAGCAGTTTACAAACTACCATTGGCGATCCAGCCAACATCCGCATTAGCGGTTTAGCTTATGATAGCGATGGCAAACTTTGGGTTGCTCAATATGGCGTAGCAAAACCTTTATCAGTTAAAACAGAAACTAACCAATGGACTTCTTACGGTTTCCCAGATGAAATTCCTAATCCATTTGCAGCAGTTACAGGTTTATTGATTGACCAAGAAAATAATAAATGGTTAAGTATAAGAAATGATGGATTGGTGATTTTTAACGGAAGTATTTCAAAGAAATTAGGCTTTGGAGCAAATAATGGAGCTATTCCTGGATCAAATGTTAACTCGCTTACGCTAGATAAAGAAGGCGCAGTTTGGATTGGAACCAACCAAGGTGTAGCTGTTGTTTATAATCCTCAAGATGCTTTTAACGGTCAAAAAGTAGAAATCCCTAACCTAATTGAAGGGCAGTTTTTAAAGCCATTATTAGCCAATGAAAACATCAATTGTATTACTGTTGATGGGGCAAACCGAAAATGGATTGGAACTAATAATGGAGTTTGGCTTTTTAATAAAGATGGTTCTAAACAGATTTTAAACTTTAATATCAATAACTCTCCGTTGCTTAATAATGGTGTTTTAAGTATTGCCATTAGTGATGAAACTGGAGAGGTTTTTATGGGAACAGCGAGTGGAATTATTTCATATAAAGGAGATGCAACTGGATCAATCTCTAAAATGACAAAAGTCATTGCCTATCCAAATCCAGTTCGTCCGGGCTATAACGGAACAATTGGGATTAAGGGATTAGTAGATAAATCATCGGTTAAGATTACCGACATAAGCGGGAACTTGGTATATGAAACCACAGCAAACGGCGGCACAGCAACTTGGAATGGCAAAAACTTTAATGGTGAAACCGCCTCTTCTGGCGTTTATTTAATCCTAGTAGTTAATAAAGATGGTAGCGATACTGCTGTTTCTAAAATCTTAATCATTAGATAAATGTTGCACAAAACTCGTGGGATAGTTTTAAGAATAACCGATTACTCGGAGAATAGTGTGATTGCCAAGATTTACACCTTTAAATTTGGGTTGCAATCATATTTAATCAATGGTGTAAAAAAACCTAAAGCAAAAATTAGGATGAATATGCTGCAGCCATTGCATTTATTAGATTTGGTGGTTTACCATAAACCAAATGGCAATATCCAACGTATTTCTGATGCCCGCAGCGAACCAATTTTACAAAGTATTCCTTATCATATCTCTAAAAGTGCCATTGTGATGTTTATGAACGAGATGATTTACAAATCATTAAAACAACAGCATGAAGACGAAGTGATGTTTCATTTTATAGAAAAAAGTATTGAGTTATTGGATGAAAGTGAAAAAGGTTTCGTCAATTTCCATTTGATTTTTTTAATAAAGCTAACGCGATTTTTAGGCTTTTATCCAGATTTAAGCAATTCTCATTTTAGCTTTTTCGATTTAATTGCTGGGACTTTTGCCGCCAACCAACCTCCTCACATTTATTTTATAGAAGAAAAATACATTAAGTTATGGCTACAATTACTCAATAGCTCTATCGATAATTTTTACACTTTACAACTCGGTACAGAATCTAGAAAATATCTACTCCAAAAAATTATAGATTATTATACGCTACATATCGAAGATTTTGGACAAGTAAAATCTAATTTGATATTAGAGGAGGTTTTGAGTTGAATTACCTAATCTCGTTTTGTTAAAGTAGGCAATTAGATAAGTTCTGTTGATTAGATAAGGGCGCTTTTACACACTATCCAATGATACGCCAGCTGGAG
>JACMNZ010000445.1 GCA_014378285.1 Pseudopedobacter sp. | reverse complement strand
TCTCTAGACTGGGCGGATGGATGGGATATAGCAGTCAAAGAAAGCCAGGGGCTACAACTATTCTTAATGGAATCAATAAATTTTATCAAATTTATAATGGTTATGCTTTAAGCATAGATGTGTGTACACGGTAGGATTGAAGCGGCAGCTTTTTGTTCGCTTTTTTTTGCGGACGAAAACTACATCCGCCAGCTGGTGGACTGCCCCTTGCGAAGCTTGGGGAACTCCCAAAATATTTTACATATCATTTTTTAAATCTATATTAAAGATTCTCTTAACAAATTTTGAATCCAGTTAGATTAACAAATTGAGCCACAAATATTCATTTAACATTTTTTTGAATTGGTGTTGCTATTTCCAAAGTATTTTTGGATATTTGCAAACTCTTTGTGAAAAGAGGTTTAACAGAAACAACAAAACAATCATGTCAAGAATTTGTGATTTAACAGGAAAGAAAACGTTAGTGGGTAACAGAGTATCTCACTCTAACATCAAAACTAAACGTAAATTTTACCCTAATCTTCAGATGAAGCGTTTTTACCTTCCCGAAGAAAATAGATGGATAACCTTAAAAGTATCAACATCTGCGATTAAGACCATCAATAAGATTGGTATCACCGAAGCTATCAACAGATTCGTTGCAAAAGGATCTATTTAATTAAAAATATAAAACCCGAATATAATGGCTAAGAAGGGAAACAGAGTTCAGGTAATTTTAGAATGTACTGAACATAAAGGAAGTGGAATGGCTGGTACATCTAGATACATTACCACCAAAAACCGTAAAAATACTCCTGAAAGATTAGAGGTTAAGAAATTTAACCCAGTTTTGAGAAAAGTTACTGTTCATAAAGAAATCAAATAATTGATGGCTAATTTATTAGCGTAAAAAACATTTAACATGGCAAAGAAAGTAGTTGCAACATTAAAAACCGGTAAAGGTAAAGAGTATTCTAAGGTGATTACTATGGTAAGATCACCAAAAACTGGTGCTTACTCTTTTAAAGAAATGATTGCGCACAATGATCACATTAAAGATGCAATAGTAGTTGCTAAAGAAAGCGTTTCAGAATAATCATTTTTTGAAGATATTTAAGCCATCCTGAAAATTTAGGATGGCTTTTTTTGTTTAAATTTATCGCCCATGGGATTATTTGATTTCTTTAAGAAAAAAGAAAAGACGGTTGAAGAACAGGTATCTTTAGACAAAGGTCTGGAGAAAACCAAAGACAATTTTTTTTCTAAAATAAGTAAGGCAGTTGTTGGCAAATCTACTGTTGATGATGAGGTATTGGATAATTTGGAAGAAATCCTAGTGACTTCTGATGTTGGTGTTTCTACTACTTTAAAAATTGTTGAACGTGTTCAAAGCCGTGTAGCCAAAGAAAAATACACCAATGTTTCTGAACTGAATAATATTTTAAGAGAAGAAGTACAAGCTCTTTTAGAAGAAAATAATAGTACCGATTTTGAGCAAATGGATTATGGCACCCATAAACCTTATGTGATTATGGTGGTGGGCGTAAATGGAGTTGGTAAAACCACAACCATTGGCAAATTGGCTTATCAGCTAAAACAAGCAGGACAAAAAGTGGTAATTGGTGCCGCGGATACTTTTAGAGCTGCAGCTGTTGAGCAAATCCAACTATGGGGAAAGAGAGCAGACGTAAGAGTAGTTTCGCAAGGAATGAATGCTGATCCTGCCTCCGTGGCTTTTGATACCATTCAATCTGCTGTTGCAAACGATGAAGATGTTGTAATTATTGACACCGCCGGGCGTTTACATAATAAGGTTGGTTTGATGAACGAGCTTTCTAAGATTAAAAAAGTAATGGATAGGGTTGTACCCGGTGCACCTCATGAAATTTTATTGGTCTTGGATGCTTCTACCGGACAAAATGCGATTGAGCAGTGTAAACAATTTACGCAAGCAACAGATGTAAATGCTTTGGCTTTGACAAAATTAGACGGAACGGCTAAAGGCGGTGTTGTAATTGGTATATCTGATCAGTTTAAAATTCCGGTTAAATATATTGGAGTTGGCGAAAAGATGACGGATTTACAGTTGTTTAATAAGAAGGAGTTTGTGGATAGTTTATTTTCGTGATTTCGCAGATTTATAAGATTACACAGATTTTCTTTGTGATTTAAAAAATTGCTGATATTGGTTTAATTATCTAATGCGTATTATTTATGGCTGTTGAAATATACGATGCATTAACTCATAAGATTATTAGTTGTTGTTTTGAAGTACATAGAGAATTGGGACCTGGTTTTTTGGAGAAGATATATTCTAAAGCTTTAATTGAACAGTTTGCAATTGAGAATATAAAATTTGAATGTGAGAAAGAATTTAATGTGTTTTTTAAGAAAAAATTAATTGGGAAATTTAGATGTGATTTTTATATTGAAGAAAAAGTCATCTTGGAAATAAAATCTGTAACCGGAGTTCAACCACAATTATTTCAAACTCAATTAATATCCTATCTAAAGGCAAGTAAAATCAAAACAGGTCTGTTAATAAATTTTGGAAACGGAAGTTGCGATGTAAAAAGATTGTCAGTATAGTTTAATGATTAATTGATTATTTTCTTGTTAATCAGATTTTTCATGATGACACAGATTTAAAAAATTATACAGATAGAAATTAGAGTAATTAGTTTATTGTTATGAAACATAAAAAATCTCATCGTGTATTAGAACTGGTTGAAAACATAAAATTGATTAAGGCAATGAAAAGAAATAAAAGTTTTGAAATGCTTACTTATGAAGAAGGCATGAAATATTACAGACAACTGATTAAGAATCAAAACCAAAATAGTCAATTGTCCCAATCATAAAAAAGAAAT
Source organism: Pseudopedobacter sp. (assembly GCA_014378285.1). Taxonomy (GTDB): domain Bacteria; phylum Bacteroidota; class Bacteroidia; order Sphingobacteriales; family Sphingobacteriaceae; genus Pseudopedobacter. The sequence goes on along the minus strand of JACMNZ010000445.1, from coordinate 395 downwards.
CTGTGAAATCCCCCTAATCGGTGTAATCACAAAAAATAAATCTGTGAAATCCCCCTAATCGGTGTAATCACGAAAAATAAATCTGTGAAATCTCCTTAGTCGGTGTAATCACGAAAAATAAAATCTGTGAAATCTCCCTAATCGGTGTGATCACGAAAAATAAATAGAATGAGAGTAAAAGATAGACAGATAAAGGATTTAGTTAAACCAAGGGTAAATGTCATCACCTTAGGCTGCTCTAAAAACACCTACGATTCTGAAGTGTTGATGGGACAATTGCAGGGTAATAAAATAAACGTTGTTCATGAAGCAAATGATTTACGTCAAGATGATATTATTGTAATAAATACTTGTGGCTTTATAGATAATGCAAAGCAAGAATCTATTGATACCAT
>JACMNZ010000444.1 GCA_014378285.1 Pseudopedobacter sp. | reverse complement strand
CACCTGTTTAATCTCTCTACGTTAGATTCATCATTATTTACATTTGAGATAGATTTGATATCGCCAACCAAATTTTTTCCTGAAGCAGAGTTGTTCAATCTTATCCTTTGATAAATATCATTTTTAAATATAAACCCAATGATGATGATTATTGCCACAAAACTAACCATGGTTTTAAATCTGATTTTCAGTCTAAATAAAAAGGAAAAAATCAAAACAAAAACTAAACTTAAAGCAGCCGCTCTGGAGTATGAAAGGATAACTCCTGTTAAACAAAGTAAAGCAATCCCAAAGAATAAAAATTTCTCCTGAAAAGTATTCTTAAAAAAAAGCATAGTAATAGAAAAAGTCAAAACCATGCTACACATAGCACTATAAACGGTATGATCATCCATAAATGGTTTCATTACAACCATTGCCCTTTTTTGAGAAAAGCCAAAACCATAATGATTATAAGTGCTATAAATCACTACAATACATAATCCTAAACCAAAGGCTAACATAAAACTTTTAATGTTTTTGGGATTTTTAAAAATTAGAGCTCCCCAAAAATATCCAAAGATAACTGTCCATAATCTGGCAAAAAAAAACTTAAAAGATACTATTGGTAGGCTGCTAGAAATGGACGTTATTAAAATCCATATCAAATTTATGATCAGCACAAAAGTTAAGGGCTGTTTTAAAATCGGTTTAAAAAGGTTAGGTTTTTCTATCAATTTAATGATGAAAAGCAACATTAAGGCAATCATCAATGGTTCATCTGGTAAGTTTATGCCAGAATTGCCAAATAAATATTTGATGGAGAAAGGCGTAGAAAAAGCCACGATTAAAAAAACGCTTTCAATGGATAAAAGAAATAAACCTGCAATTAAAACTAGAGTTGGTAAAACAAGAATGAAATAGCTTGGAAAAAGATAGGCAATAAATACACTAAATAAAAGCCCTGAAATACTTATGCCGTAAAGTTTTTTAACATCAGCATTTGCAACCATAAACTATTGAAATTTAGGGCGTACAATTTCTAAATAACATACCGCTAACAAGGCGGTAATAAAAGCACAAATTGTAAAAAGAAAAACCACTAAAGCTTTATTTGGGTATGAGCTTTTTTCTGGGACACCTGCTTTTTGAATCAAAAATTGTTGAGAAATAGCGGCTTTAAAATCAACTTCGGCACTTTCTAGCCTTATTTGTAAGTTTGCTAAAGACTCTTTTTCTTTTTCATAAACAGCCTCCAGCTCTAAATATTTACCACTTTGTTTACCAAAGTTAATAACCGTTGGTTTTAAAGATTGATAAGTTGCCTTCGCAGCAGCAAGTCTTCCTTTGGCTTTAATCATAGTGGTATCTGGCAATTTTGACTCGTAATTTTGATAAACTTTTACCCTTGCTGCTTCGGCCGCAACTGAGGTTTCCGCGTTCACAATCGCTTCACTCAAAACCCTAGATTGAGCTTCATAATCATAAACACCGGTTTGCCTAATTGCGCTTAGTTGATTTAGTATAGAGTCTACCTCAACTTGCTTTTTTTGGTATTGTTCCTTAATAATATGATAAGCTTGTTTTGCTCTACCTTGTTGCATATTTGTGCGAATACTATCGAGCGAAAGCGAAATAAAATTAGCCATTTCTGCTGATAAAACAGGGTCCTCATCCTTTACCGAAATCTTAATAGCTAAATTATCTGTCCGTTTAAATTCTGTATTGCTATCAAACTGGTTCCTAGTTTTGGTCTTGGGATATTTAGCAGTAGTATCAATATCATAATGCTGGCTCAAATTAAATTTACTGATTACTTTATCCTTCAAATTATCAGAATTAAGCATTTCTAAGACTTGGTCAATTTGGTCTTCATCGCCATAGCTCATAAAATTTTCTAAATTATTTTCTGCTAAAAGCGATTTTGAAATAGAGGTATTTGCAGGCGTATAAAAAATGGTATAAGCTTCGTATTTAGGCTTTATCAAAAAACTAACGACTATGCCAAAAATAGCCCCAATTAAAGTGATCAATAAAATATGCTTACGATAAAGAATGCCAATTTTAACGACTTCAACAAAGTTTAAAGCTTTTTCTCTTTCCTCCATTATTTAGTTTAGGACGTGAATTTAGTTATTTATTTGATTTAT
>JACMNZ010000443.1 GCA_014378285.1 Pseudopedobacter sp. | reverse complement strand
TTTTGTTTTGCTGGCAGTTACTATATTGGTTTCTTGTAAAAAGACCAGTAATTCTGATACGGGAAAATTATCTCTCCAATTTAATGCATTAAACTCAGGAGTGGTAAAAACCACAAGTATTTCGGATATACAAACCTCTAGCACCTCCGTTACAACTAACGCTGTCCCAACAGGTATTAATTGGACATCAGGTTATATTTACGTTTCTGAAATTGACTTTAAAGCAGTTAAGGACAATACCACCGAAATCAAATATAAATCTGAAGGATCAAGAAAAGTAGATTTATTTAATCTAAATGCCCTTGCCGGTGATTTTAATATTCCTTCTGGCGTATATAATAAAATTAAATTTGAGCTTGAAATAGGTGCTCCACAAGGAGTTAAAGATCCTGGGGTATATTTAAGCGGAACTTATGGAGCTACCCCAATAGTTTTTGCTTATGATGAAAGTGGCGATCAATTTGAGATAGAAGTAGAAGGCAGAAATTTTACTTTTGATGGCGCAAAAAATTATAACAGCTTAATCAATCTTCACTTAAACTTATTGTTAGATGGAGTTAGTAATGCAGATTTAGATGCTGCAACTAAAATCAATGGTACAATTGTGATTAATCACACAAATAATATTGCCATCTATCAAAAAGCGAAACAAAATCTTCAAAAACTTTCAGATTCAGATTTTAAATCTAAGGATTAGAAGAATTCATCATGTTTACAATGGGAGATGTCTCACATGTAAGTTGCCATTCTATGTTTAACAATCGTATGATGACTTATTTGTGAGACCTTTCGTTCCTCAAAGTGAAACATAAAAAACTTAATTTAATGACATTGGACTTGCGCTAATGTGGCACTGATTTATTGGACTTATCTAGCGGCAAATAAGTAAAACCAAAAATAAATAAAGCAAAAGAAAACAGACCAATTAAATAGGCAATATTTACAGCACAAAACGTGTCTAAAATATTACAGCAATGAGTTTCTTTGTAGAAAGCCGTGTTTAACAATAAGATTAATCAACATACTAAAAATGCTTTTTACTTTACCATTACTTAGTTTCTTTATGTCCTTCGCTTTCTTCTTCCTCTGGTACACTTTTAGCTTCTGGTTCAAAGCTTTTTTGTCCTAAAGCATTAACTACTAAATTAAGCGTTTGAGTTGCGGTATTTGTCCCTATTTGTAAAGTAACATTATATTTCCCGGCAGGTAAATAACTTTCACCACTTTCTGCTCCATTTATCTCAGATGATTTTAATTCTTTCTGTAAATCAACTGCCTTTTTTTTATCAAAAGCGAAGTTATAAGTAGCGTAGTTCAGTCCTTTTTCTGCATTATCTATAAAAGTAGAAAGGATAGTCCCGTTTAAAGTTGATATAGTAATTACAGCTGTCCCTTTTTTATTGGTGAAATATGGGATTTTAAAAGTGGGTTGATAGAATTCTCCATTGTTTAATTTACGGCCCCAAGAGGTGCTATAATTTACAGTTTCTAAATTGAACAAGCTTAAAGGTTTGTTAAGTATGCTGTCTGTAATGAGCTGCAATTCTTTTAGACTAGCTTTGTATAAAGACCTGCCGTGTGTGGCTACAATAATGTCTTTTTCGCGAGGGTGAATCACCAAATCATGAACTGCAACGGCAGGTAAACTTTTGCCAAAACGCTCAAAAGATAACCCTTGATTTAAACTTACATACAAACCATTATCTGTACCTACATATAAAATATTTTTATTCTCCAAATCTTCTTTAATCACATTTACAGGCTCCGCAGGAAGGTTATTGCCCAACTTAGTCCATGTTTTTCCGTAGTTTTTAGATTGATAAATGTATGTATTAAAATTATCGTAACGGTAACCATTTAAAGATACATAAACTGTTCCCTCGTTAAATTTTGAAGGATAAACCTGAGAAACCCACAAATTTTGAGGTAAATTATCAGATATTTTTTCCCAATTGAAGCCAGCATCTTTAGAAACATAAACTAGTCCGTCATCGCTTCCTGTATACAGTAAACCAAATTTTAATGGCGACTCTTCTAGGGTAGTTAAAGTGCCAAAAGTTACGTCTCCTTTAATGCCTCCTTTGGTCAAATCGGGAGAGATCGGCAGAAAATCTGTCGCTTTATTTAAGGACCTGTAAACCCGATTTGCTCCGAAATAAATCACATCCATGTTGTGTTTAGAAATGTGAATTGGTGCTTCCCAGTTCCATCTTAAAGGTCGGTCGCCTAACTCGTGTTTAGGCTGAAAAGGCATTCTTTCGCCAGTTGTTTTATTGTAACGATTGTAAACCCCATATTGCGAACCAGAGTACACTAAGTTATTGTCGCGGGTATCAATAACTACCTGCATACCATCGCCACCACCTATTCTTTTATAAGGATAAACCCCATTATCATACCAGCCATAACCAAATTTATAATTAGAAGGCCCCATCCAAACGCCATTATCCTGCAATCCACCATAAACGTTGTAAGGTTTTTCCATATCTACATTAACTGAATAAAACTGACCGACAGAAGGTGTATTAGCTTTAAACCAGGTTGCGCCATCGTCATAAGAAATGTTAATTCCTCCGTCGTTTCCATTGATGATATGCCCGTCTTTATTAGGATCTACCCATAAAGAGTGATGATCTGAGTGAACATTAGCTTCATCTATAGATTTAAAAGTACGCCCGCCATCAACAGATTTCCAAATAGGAACACCCATAATATAAACCTTATCTGCATTTTCTGGTGAAACGGAAATTTGACCGAAGTAATAACCATAAGTATTATAAAGTCCTTTTAAATCCATGGTGTTGGTTTTCTTCCATGTTAAACCAGCATCGTCAGAGCGGTAGACTTCTGCCTCTTTTGGTGGCGGAGCAAATACTGAAGTATAGGAATCGTCTATATATTCTGCTATAGCTGCGGGTTTAATTTCGTTATTGGCTACTTTTTCTTTAACACCTTTAGCAGTGTATTTAGATGGAAAGCGATTTTCTTTTAAAAATTCCGATAACTTTTTATCGTCTAAAAGGGCAAAATCTATCTTGCTAATTTTCACAAAAGTTTCAATGTCATAATCCTCTTTTTTGTCCTCCTTTTTTTCTACCTCTCTAGGGAACTGATTGTCTAAAACAGCATAGATGATTTTTGGATTTTTAGGATAAATAGCTAAACCTATTCTGCCTATTCCGCTTCCAGTAGGGAAACCGCTTGAAGCAGTGGTCAACAATTTCCAAGTGGCCCCACCATCTGTAGATTTATAAATTCCGGATGTTTCGCCACCCTCGATAAAATCCCAAGCTTTACGCTCGCGGTGCCAAGTAGTTGTGTATAATATTTGTGGATTTGATGGATCTACCGCTAAATCTATTGCTCCTGTTTGATCATCAATAAAAAGTGTTTGTTTCCAAGTTTTGCCAGCGTCTTCGGTTTTATAAACGCCTCTTTCTTTATTTGGAGAATATAAATGCCCAATTGCTGCTACCCAAACTATATTAGGGTTTGCGGGATTAAGAATTATGCGACCAATATGTTGTGTTTCTGGTAATCCCATCCACTGCCAATTTTTGCCCCAATCTGTAGATTTATAAATTCCAGTACCGGCATAAGAGGAACGACTGCTATTATTTTCGCCGGTGCCTACCCAAATGGTTTTATTTTTCCAATCAACGGCTATATCTCCAATAGTCATGCTGGCTTCTTGCTGAAAAAGTGGCTCGAAAGAAATACCGTTATTTTTGGTATACCATAAACCACCAGAGGCATAGGCAGCAAAAAAATGAGTTGGATCTTCGTTATTTACATCAACATCTACTATTCTGCCACTCATTACCGTTGGTCCAATGTTCTCGAACTCTAGGTTTTGTACTAAAGAGCTATCTGTTAGCATTTGCCTTTGTTCAAATCCCGCCAACCTATCTTGAGCTGTTGTAGGTTTAGTATAATCTATACTTTTACTCTTGTTTTTTTGTGCAAAAGCAAAAGAGTTCATTACTAGCAATGCTAAGCCTGAAAGTAAAAATTTATTCATTTTATGAGTGTTATGACTTGTTAGAATAAGCAATTTAAAAATTAGATTTTAATTTTGCCTTTTGTATGTATTATATTACAAGATTAAATGCGTTTTTTCAAGCTAATCAGAAATGCAAAGATTTTCCATCTTGGTGAAATTCTAACCGTCTTTAGAACTTAAAAAATTAATCATCTCTGTAAAAGTAAACTCCCTAACTGCATTAAAATTTAAGCTTATTAATTTGTTGCCATTTTGTACGCTTATTTCATCTGTTGCCTACTCACGTTCTTACTTGCTCACACAATATCTATCAAAAATTACCATCTTTCCTTAATTATAAGCCGCTCATGCAACAATAAAACTTATTTAATAATCCAATCACTAATTCAAATCCTTACATTCAAAACATAAAAATTTGATAATACTCTTTGGAGTTAACGTCCATGGATGTTAATTTTGTGCTATGAAAATAGAAGAAGAATTAAAACATGAATTTGTAAGTCCTCAGCAAAGAGCTTTTACAAATATTATTTTTACTTCTAATTGGGTTTTAAATAAGATCGCGGTAGCATTAAAACCTACTGGGCTTTCACTACAACAATTTAACGCCTTATCTATTTTAGATGGACAGCCAAATAAAACAGCATTCGTAAACTTGATTAAAGATAGGCTGATAGATAGAATGCCCAATGTTTCTAGGCTATTGAATAAATTAATGGAAAAAGGTTTAATAGAAAAGCAAAGAGACACATCTGATCAAAGAGTGGTTTATATTAAAATAACACAGAACGGTATAAATGCTAAAAAAGCAGCTCGCGAAATGATTAATGGTGTAGTTATTGATTTAACAAGCGAGCAGTCTGACTTGCTAAATAACTTATTGGAGAAAGTAAGAGCTTAAAAAAATTTCACTAAATAACATCCATGGATGATAAACCTGTGGTTTAAATAAGAATAAAATGAACAAAGTAATCGTATTAAATAGTCGTCCGGTTGGTAAGCCAACTTTAAACGATTTTAAATTTATAGAAGAAGAAAAACCCACAGCACACAATGGAGAAGTTTTATTGAAAACGCTTTATGTATCTGTTGATCCATATTTACGTGGGAGAATGAGTGATACAAAATCTTACATTCCACCATTCGAACTTAACAAACCTATTCAATCTGCAATTGTTGCAGAAGTTATCGATTCAAAAAGCAATGACTTTAAAATAGGCGATTTTGTTACTGGCGGCTTGGAATGGAAACAGTTTCAAACCTCAAATGGAAAAGGTTTAACAAAGGTGGATTCTGATTCAGCAAACCTTTC
>JACMNZ010000083.1 GCA_014378285.1 Pseudopedobacter sp. | reverse complement strand
TTTAAAAACGATCAAATCTTATTCTCTGCAACAAGCAAAGGTGGAACTTCTTTAGCATCAGATGCAGATTTCCGTTCAGCAGATATGGCTGACCAATTAGTAGGGTCATCCGGTATTGCTAAATTTGACGAAACTCAATTAGGAAAATTACTGACTGGTAAAGCTGTTTCTGTAAATCCTTACATCAGCACTTACCGCGAAGGAATGGGTGGTTCATCATCTCCAAAAGATTTAGAAACTGCTTTACAATTGGTAAATCTATATTTTACTGCTCCACGTAAAGACGAAAAAGTTTTAAAAACATCTTTAGAAGAAATGACTACGGTATTAAAAAACCGTTCAGATCAACCCACTGCGGTTTATCAAGATACTGCATCAGCTGTTTTAAATAGCTACAAAGCAAGAGCACAGTCAATCAAACTAGAAGATTTAGGTCAAATCAATTTAGATAATGCGATAAATTTCTACAAGCAACGTTTTGCCAACGCTGGTGATTTCACTTTCACCTTTGTAGGTAACTTTAAAGTTGATGAAATCAAACCGCTTTTAGCGACTTATTTGGGAAGTTTGCCATCGACAGGTGCAACAGAAAATTTTAAGGATTTAGGTTTAGAACCTTTATCAGGAAATATTACCAAAAAGGTTTATAAAGGTTTAGAAGATAAGGTAACCGTCTCATTATTATATCACGGAAATTACAATTATTCGCCTGCAACTAATCTTCAATTAGATGCTTTAAAAGCAATTTTAGACATTAAAATTACCGAACGATTAAGAGAGAAAGAAAGTGGTGTTTATAGCCCTGGCGTGAATGTAAGCTATAACGATGAACCAAAACCACATTACCAAATGGGTATTTACTTTAGTTGTGCAACGGCCAACTTAGACAAGTTAATTGCCGCAGCCGAAGATGAAGTAAGTAAATTAAAAACAAATGGTGCTACTGCAGAAGACATCCAAAAATTCAAGGCTGAAGAGAAAAGGCAACTAGAAGTTCAGCTTAGAGATAACGGTTTTTGGTTAGGTTATTTGCAAGATGCGGCAACAAATGGATCTAACCCAACGGACATTTTGACTTATGAGAAAACTTTAGATCAAGTAACGGTAGCTAGTACAAAAGCTGCAGCAAATCAGTACTTAAATTCTTCTAATTTTATCAAGTTGATTTTGATGCCTGAGAACAAGTAAACCAGCTTTTATCATTGATACAAAAGAAGCCGGCTTGAAAAGTTGGCTTCTTTTGTTTAAAAAGGTCTCCTACCAGAATGATACGTGGCATATCTTATATTTTTTTCCAAATCCAATACGTGTCTCTAACTCTATTTAAAAATGTAATGCTATACATTATCATAAGGTTATCCATACCTTATCCTATACCCATCCTACGTTTATCTAGGCTTCATCTTACGTTGAAGTGGCTTTGATTGAGAAATTTTTTGCTGTAAACAGTAGGAATCTCTGTCTGACTATTGGCATAAATTTAAAGTTTTTTGGAATTAAATACAAATGGAGGAATTTAATTATTCCAGATGGGAATTATTTTCTAGAGTCTTTATAGGTATCCCGAGTAAGGCTTTTGCTCAAACCCATTTCCCGCCTGTACTTATTCTGTCGGTTGGGTAAGAGTGGGGAGATTAAGGATTAAGTAATGGAGAGGAGTTTAAAACTCTTTTATATTTATTATTTGGAGTGATACTCTAAATAGTGCAAATCTTTCCATTTTATAATTTACTTAACAAAAACTTAACCTACACATTTACAAATCTTTGTATCTTTAATTGCCTTTACATCGTAACATCTTAAAAAACAATACATAATGAAAAATAAAATCAATTTACTATTTCCAATTCTTTTAATAATACTCATTGTTTTTAGCTGCAAAAAAACCAATAAACCCAACCCAAGCTGTGGTTGCAGTTCGGATTCATCTTCACATTATGCAACCTATAATAATTTTGGAGGTTTTGAATATCAAGCTTGGTTGAATTATAATACTGATAATGGCCTAAATGCATGGTTTATTGGAGTACGTGTCCCAAATAGTAGTTATGGTGCAATTTTAAAAGTATGCAACCCTAATCTGAAAGCCATTCGTTTATTGACTGATACCAGTTCACGAAAAAATCCTATCCCCATAAAATTTGCTGGGAGTTTAAAAAAATTGTGTCCTAATGAAGACCAAACTTTTGGATATACCCTCCTTCCAGAAACACTTTGTGCTTATATCACTATTGATTCACTTATTAAAAACTAAACACATGAAAAAAATTCTTTACTCTCTGTTGCTTTTGATTTCATTTTATGGAGTTAAAGCTCAAAACATTAGCTTTAGTTCAAATGGCTACATCAATCATTTTAAAAAGATTGATACTTTGTTTTATACAGAATATGAAGGTCAAAAACCCACAACCAAAACTTTAAACATAGATACCAACTTCAGCAAATCTTTATTGCAATTTAATAGGTCATTCGGCTTAATATCAAAAAAGCAAGTTGACTTAAAAAGTGATGAAAATAAGCTGAGTTCTTTTAAGAAATTATTGACTACTTCATTTTATGCCTATTCTGATGGTACTCTTGAGGCCCCAACTAGCGTATTGTTTTTTAAACCAAACAGTAAAACTTCGTTAAATAATTTTTCAGCTTACGGAAAAGTAATTGATCATCAGATTTTAAAAGGCTATTATTATTTGTACTTAAATACCAATATTTATAATAGCGGAGATAAAATTTTTGCACTTTGTGACAGTCTGAATCAGGCAGGAATGACAGAAACTATTGAACCCGTTTTTGTACGGAGAATTAAGTTAGAAACAGACCCTTTACTTGGCAATGAGTGGAATATAAGTAATACTGGGTGGTACAGTAGGTGCTGATATGAAAGTTGCTAATGTGTGGAATATGGGCTATACTGGAACAGGAGTAAAAGTTGCTGTTATAGATTTGGGGGTCGATTTGAATCATCCTGATTTACAAGCAAATTTATTGACTGGATATGATGCTACTGGAAATAATAGTGGTGGGGCACCAGTATATGATGCCTATAATACCCATGGTACAAACTGCGCTGGTATAATTGCTGAAGTGCAGAATAATATCGGTGCCGTTGGCATAGCATATAATGCTAAGATTATTCCAATTAGATTTGGAATAGTTGATCCTCCTAGCGTTAACCCAAATGGATATATTACAACAAGCGATACTTGGGAAAGTAATTGTTTTAATTTTGCAGTCAGTAATGGAGCAGATATTATATCTAATTCTTGGGGCGGCGGAGGTTCGCCCTCTTCGCAATTAAATGCAGCTATTTTGAATGCTGCCACTAATGGTAGAGGAGGAAAGGGTGCAATAGTTTTATTTTCCGCGGGGAACAATAATAACGCTGTTTCTTATCCAGCATCTAATCCAAATGTAATTGCTGTTGGTGCAAGCTCTATGTGCGATACCAGAAAGCGTTCTTCCAATAACCCTTCTTTAGTAAATCCAGGTGTAACGCCAGACCCATTAGGGGTCAGTTGTGATGATGAATTCTGGTGGGGCAGCAATTATGGAACTAATTTAGATATTATGGCTCCAGGTGTTAAAATTGCAACTACTACACTTCCAAGTGGGAGTGATTATTCTGGTGCTTATGTAACCAATTTCAACGGAACCTCTGCAGCTTGTCCTAATACAGCAGCCGTGGCAGCTTTAATATTATCTGCCAATCTTAATTTAACTGGGCAGCAAGTAAGAAATATCCTTGAAAGTTCAGCAGATAAAGTTGGAGGGTATTCCTATCAATCAAATATTTCCGGACAACCAAATGGAACTTGGTCTTCTGATGCTGGTTATGGGAGGGTAAATGCTTGTACTACCATTAATGCAGTATTGCAAAGCAGTATTCAAATCTCGGGCCCAGCCCAATTCTGTACCTCAGCAAGTTACACCATCCCCAATCTACCCATTGGGGCAACTGTGAATTGGAGTGTGAGTGGCACTCTAAATATTTCTGGCTCAAATACCGCTAATCCGGTAACAATTACCAAAAACGCAAACGGAGCAGGAACTTTAACGGCAAGCATCACTTCTTCTTGTGGTACCTTTAATGTTTCAAAAGATATAACGACACCTTTTGTTGTTTATCCTATCCAACATGCTGAGGGTACCTTTCAAATTTGTGCAAACACAATTAATAACGACTTTAGTATTCAAACATCGCCCGGTTCATCTAATTATAATTGGTCTTTAGTTCCGGTTCCTGCTTCTTATTCTATTATTGGGAACGGTACAAACAATATTTCTCTTGGCATTAATAATACTGGAAATTACACCTTAAAAGTTGCTGTAACTACAGATTGTGGTATGGCATATAACGATGTTGCTATTACAGTTTTGAGCATGGCGCAATGTGGTGGTGGAGGCTTCGGATTTAGTATGAACTATTATCCTAATCCCGCCAATACCACCTTAACTGTACAATATTTAGAAACAGCTCCTACTAGCCAAAGTAGCGATGCCAGCTTTAAAGAAAAACGAGTGATACTATTGAACGAAAAGGGAAAAGTGATGAAAGCTGAAAGTTTAAATGCAACAGCTAAAAAAGTAATATTGGATATTCGTGATATACCCAATGGCACCTACTATTTACATGTGAAAGATGGGAAAGAGACCATCAAGGAACAAATTATTATTCAACACTAAAATAAAAAATAGCTCAATTTTGTAAGCTAAAGGCGATGTCAACAGCATCGCCTTTTTATTTTTCTAATATTGAAAGCTGAGTTAAAATATCATTCTGCTTCGCAAAATATTCTTGATCGTTCACAATCGTATCATAAACTGCATCAAAAAGAAACATATAATTTCCTTTTTCTAATGGAATTTGCTCTTCTATAATCTCTCCGTTTGTATTCAAAGTAAATAAAATCCCTTCATTTCCTTTTTGTTCTTCACCGTAACCTTTATCTAATGGTTTCATGCCTGATAAAAGTTGAGTTTCTTGAACATCTGATCTGTGTTTGATTAAAGTTCCTTTTATGCCATAAAAAGTATATGCTGGTTGTGGTTTTACTACTAACATATTGGTGGTGACATAAACATTTAAGCCATTATCGTATTTTAAGTGAGCTTGGGCATAATCATCGACTTCAGTATTTTCACGAAATTTCCCATACGTTTTGGAAAACTCTGACGGAATACCGAAAAGTGCAATCGCTTGATCAATCATGTGAGCACCTAAATCATAAAAAACTCCAGCTCCAGGAACTCTATTTTCCTTAAAAGCCTTCGGACTAAT
>JACMNZ010000442.1 GCA_014378285.1 Pseudopedobacter sp. | reverse complement strand
GTAGCCACTAATAATTCTCGTGTAGATGAACCTGCAGGAAGAATAGATACAAAAGCCAAAAAAGATTCTGTTATTACAAACTTATTTAGAGGTGGTCGTAATACATTATTTAGCCAAACAGCTTCTTTTTCTTACACCTTACCACTTGCAAAAATTCCTGCATTGGATTTTGTAACGGCCAACATAAAATACCAGGCTACTTATAAATGGATAGGCGCCAGCAGACTTGCAGTAAATCTGGGTAACTTTTTAGAAAACGGACAGCAGAAGGAAGGTACCGTTCAAATGGATTTTAACAGGCTATATCAAAAATCTAAATTGCTTCGTCAGTTAGATGTTCCTTCCAATATTGAAGACAGAGACAGGTGGAGAAACCGTTATTCAAAAGTTACTGATAGTGTCACCAATAAGTTGGGAAAAAGGGTTTTGCGTACCCGCAAAATCTTAAACAAAAACGCTATGCCATATGTTAGTACTCCATTAAAAGTTTTTGGTAAATTATTAACGAGTTTAAAGCAGGCTAATATTTCTGTAGGAGAATTGGGAAGTACCAGGTTACCGGGTTATACAGACAGTACACAATACCTTGGCCAAAATTTTAAGAGCATGGCACCGGGGTTTGATTTTATATTGGGTAAGCAGGTAGACAGCAATTGGCTTAACAGAAAAGCTGCCAAAGGACTTATTACGAAAGACTCATCTTTTAATTATCTCTTTCAACAAAATTATGATCAGACAATTACCGCAAGTGCAACGCTTGAGCCCGTGAGGGATTTAAATATTACTGTAAATATTAAAAAATCATTTAGTAAAAATTATACAGAAACATTTAGGTTTATTGATACAACCGGGGGTACAAACCAAAAGTTTATGCACCTTACTCCATACTCAACGGGTGGTTTTGATGTAAGTTATATTGCCTTTAAAACACTGTTTGGAAAGTTTGATCCGAACAGAGTTTCAGAAACGTTCAAAACCTTTCAAAATAATAGAGTTGTATTATCAAGAAGATTAGGTAAAGACAATCCTTACACACAGGCGCAACCAGGCCGTGGCTTGCAGGCAGATGGTTATTATTATGGTTATGGAAAATATGCGGTAGATGTTTTGATACCTTCTTTTATAGCTGCATATACAGGGCAAAATCCTGAAAATGTATCGCTCATTAAACAAACAGATGGACGTACAAAAACAAATCCATTCCGATCTATTTTACCAAAACCTAACTGGAATATCAGTTACAATGGATTAACAAAGATCAAGGGGATGGAAAAGATTTTCAACAGCTTTAATGTGTCTCACGCATACAATGGAAGTTTGAGTATGAATGGCTTTACATCTGCGCTTTTATATCAGGATGTATCGAGATTTGGTTATCCATCCTTTTATGATACGGTTTCCAAAGCATTTATTCCATTCTTTCTGGTACCAAACGTAAGTATACAGGAACAGTTTTCTCCGTTATTAGGTTTTGATATGCAGTTTACCAACCAGTTTCAGGCTAAGTTTGAATATGCAAAATCTCGTACACTAAGTTTGAGTTTATATGATTACCAGTTAAGCGAACAAAGAAGTACAGAATTCAGCATTGGCGCAGGTTATCGTAAAAGAGGTTTGAAAGCACCTTTCGGATTAAAACTTCCTAAGTTTTTAGGTGGTAAAAAAACTTTGGAAAATGAAATAAGCTTTAGAATGGATTATAGAATTAGAGATAACGTAACCGCAAACAGCAGATTGGATCAGGATAATAATTTTGCTACAGGCGGAAGCAGGGAAATAACCATCACACCAACTATAGATTATTTCTTAAGCAACAGGGTAAATTTAAAATTCTATTTCGATCAAAGAAAAGTAAAACCTTACATATCATCGAGCGCACCTACCACTAATACCAGAGCCGGTGTACAGGTTAGGATTTCGCTGGCACAGTAAGAATTTATTTAAAATTTTGGAAAATTATATAGAAAGAGAGGCTGTATCAAAATTTAAAAAATTGTCAAATTGAGCTTGTCGAAATTGATAATTTTTTAAATTTTGAAGTGGTTATAATGTTTCGACAAGCTCAACATGACATCCACTTCAAAATTTTGATAGAGCCTCCTCTTTTTAAATTCAGGCTAAGTATTAAAGGATGTAAACTTTTAAATTTTTTATTTAAAACTACTACTAACTAGTCGTCCCTCAAAAAGTCATTTTTAAATTTGGGGCATAAAAATTCTTACAAACCTCTATAAAATATTTGTAGAGGAGTAACCACCTGATTAATGCCTCTGTACGCCAGAGGTTCATT
>JACMNZ010000441.1 GCA_014378285.1 Pseudopedobacter sp. | reverse complement strand
TGTGTGGATACATCATTTTTTAATCCAAATAATATTAATTCGGAACTTAGTTTAAAAAAACGTCAAGTTTTAGGGTTGAAGAATGATGATTTGGTTCTTGGATATGTGGGTAGTATTGGTACTTGGTATTTATTGAGTGAAATGTTAGATTTTTTTAAAGTTTTAAAAACCTATAGAAAAGAAGCCAAGTTTTTATTTATTACACAAGAATCACACGTCAATATTTTATTGCCTGCCCATGAAAAAGGTTTAAATAAAGAGGATTTATTTATAATTTCCGGTAAAAGACAAGAAATGCCTGAATTAATAAGCTTAATGGATTTCGGTATTTTCTTTATTAAACCGTTTTATAGTAAAATGGCTAGCAGTCCAACTAAACAAGGTGAAATGATGGCTATGGGAAAGGCCGTCATTTGTAATGAGGGTATTGGAGATACAGATATGATCATTAATCAATTTAATGCTGGGATAGTGGTGAAAAATTATGATTATAAAAGTGCCATTGAAGTTCTACTAAAATCAAAATTTGATTCATCTAGTATCAGACAAGGCGCAAAAGATTATTTTTCTTTAGAAGATGGCATTAAAAAATATCAATCGGTTTATGAAAAGTTAGTTTCTTAAAGAGATGAAAGCCAAAGTACTTTTTATTGTCCCTTATCCGATAAATACAGCGCCAAGTCAGCGTTTAAAATTCGAACAATATTATTCAATTTTTCAACAAAACGGATTTGAATTGAGCCAGGATTCTTTTATGAGTCAGAACTTCTGGAATATCGCCTATAAAAAAGGATATTATTTTCTTAAAATTTACCATACACTACTAGCTTATATTAGAAGATTATATCTTTTATTTTTTATCAAAAAATACGATATCATCTACATACACCTATGGTGTACTCCGTTTGGTTTCCCCTTTTATGAGTGGCTGATTAAGAAATTGGCCCGCAAAGTAATTTATGACATCGATGATATGATTTATCTGGGAAATACCAGCGAAAATAACAAGATCATTGGATTTTTAAAATCAACACAGAAAGTAATGTTTCTAGCAAAAAATGCTGATCATATCTTCACCAGCACTCCTAAATTGGTGGAATTTTTAAGTCAGTATAATTCATCTATTACGTTAATTCCCGCAACTATTGATACAGATAAGTACAAGCCAAATCACACTTTAGATACTAATGAAATTTGCATTGGTTGGAGTGGTAGCCATAGTACAAGTAAATACCTCCATTTACTAGATGACGTGTTGAAAGGAATAACGCAAAAATATAATATTAGAATTTTAGTCATGGGGGATCCTGATTTTCATGTGGATGGCTTAAAGAATTTAGAATTAATGAGTTGGTCTTTAGAAACGGAATTACATAACTTACAAAGGATAAATATTGGTTTGCATCCTTTACCTGATGAAGAATGGGTATATGGAAAAAGCGGTGGAAAATTAGTACAATATATGGCTGTTGGAATACCTATTGTTGCTACAGCAATTGGACCAAATTATGATGC
>JACMNZ010000440.1 GCA_014378285.1 Pseudopedobacter sp. | reverse complement strand
TAAAGCTATTAAATCTCCACGCTTTGTTTCTGGCATTTCAATTTCTTTCCCAAAACAATCAGAAGATTCACAAATTGGACCTACTACATCGTAGTGCAAAGTTGAAAGTTCAGGGTTTAAAGTGTCCGAATCGGCTACTTTTAACTTTTCACTTTCCACTTTAAACTCTAATTGAGAGATATTTTCAATTTGATGATAAGCTTGATATAATGCAGGACGCATCAACTCCGTCATACCAGCATCTATAATTACAAAGTTCTTTTTAATACCATTTTTTATATATAAAACCTTAGAAATTAAGCTACTGCATTGCGCAACTAAGGCTCTTCCCAATTCAAAATGGACTTCTTGATGAGATTTAATATTCAAGAAATCGGCAAAAATCTGGAAATAACTAATAAAATCTGAAATTGCATTTTCATCTGGATTTTGATAATC
The DNA here is from genome assembly GCA_014378285.1 of Pseudopedobacter sp. GTDB lineage: Bacteria > Bacteroidota > Bacteroidia > Sphingobacteriales > Sphingobacteriaceae > Pseudopedobacter. Next base: position 10,716 of record JACMNZ010000440.1, on the reverse strand, counting down.
TACACCTAAACCACCACCAACGTTCAAAATTTTAACAGGCATTCCCCGTTCTTCAAACCATTTTTGCATTTCGTTTACCTTGATGCAAAGGCTTTTAAAAACATTCATATCCATTATTTGAGAGCCAACATGAAAGTGAATACCTAAGAACTCTAGGTTATTACATTTTTTTAAGGTCTCAGAAACCATTGGTAAATCCCAAGAGTTAATACCAAATTTATTTTCGTCTAAACCAGTGGTAATGTAATGATGCGTATGTGCATCTACATTTGGATTAATTCTGATGGCAACCGAAGCCTTTTTATTTTTAGCACCGGCTAATTCATCAATAACTTCTAACTCTTGAACAGATTCTACATTGAATGCAAAAATATCGTTATCTAAAGCAAAGTTTATTTCTGCATCAGATTTGCCAACTCCGGCAAAAACAATTTGTTTTTTATCAAACCCAACCTCAATTGCTTTTTTCACTTCTCCCCCGCTCACACAATCGGCACCAAAACCCTTGGCTTTAACAGCTGATAAAACTTTACTGTTAAAATTAGATTTTAAGGCAAAATGAACATGAAAATTGTATTCATCAGCAGCTGATTTACAATCGCTCAAAGTTTGATCTAACAGCTTTAAATCGTAATAATAAAATGGCGTTTCTTTATTTTCAAAAGAAGCAACAACACGCTCATCAAACATTTTTTTCATCTTTAATCAAATAAACGGTTATGTAAACTTCTTAATGTTTCCGTTTTATCATCGCCTTTAATCAAAAAAGAAAGATTATGCTCACTACCACCATAAGAAATCATCCTTAAGGGAATATGTTTGATAGACTCTAAAATACGAGAACCAAAACCGTGAGAACTTGCAGATAAATCGCCAACTACACAAACAATTGTTTGATTAACATCAACTTCAACAATTCCAAAATCGCTTAAATCTTTAGTAATCTCCCCCAAATATTTAGTATCATCAATCGTTACAGAAACAGCAACCTCAGAGGTTGTAATCATATCGATTGGAGTTTTATACCTTTCAAAAACTTCAAAAACACGACGTAAAAAACCATAAGCCAACAACATTCTGCTACTTTGAATTTTAATGGCAGTGATGCCGTCTTTTGCTGCAATAGATTTAATTTTCCCTGTCTCGCTTTTGCTAGATATTAAAGTACCGAAAGCTGAAGGTTCCATTGTATTTAGCAACCTAACAGGAATTTTATATTTTTGGGCAGGAAAAACTGATTGTGGATGCAGAATTTTAGCTCCAAAATAAGCTAACTCGGCGGCTTCATCAAAAGAAAGATGGGAAATAGGTTTTGTTCCTTTTACAATACGAGGATCGTTATTATGCATTCCGTCTATATCTGTCCAGATTTGAACTTCCTCTGCTTTAATTCCTGCACCAATTAATGAAGCTGTATAATCACTACCTCCACGGCGTAAATTATCAATCTCGCCAAAAGAATTTCTACAGATATAACCTTGGGTAATAAACAAATTATTTTTTGGCGAAGCTGATAATAAAGGTGTCAGTTGCTCGGTAATATAATCTACAATTGGCTCATTATCAGCATCAATTTTCATAAAATCTAATGCTGGCAATAGTACAGACGGAACTCCAATTTCCTTTAGATAAACGTGGTATAACGTGGTTGACAGCAACTCGCCTTGGGCAACAATTATCTTATCTTCAATCTGGGTAAATAAATCGTTTGCAAAAGCATAAAGTAAATCGAAATGATAATCGATAACTTCTTTTGCTTCATCTAAAAATTCTTTTTCAGCAAAAAGTTCGGTGATAAAAAGCTCGTATTTATCTTTTAAAGCTTTAATTAAAAGGGTGGCCTTGGGTTTATCAGATGCTAAATATGCTTGCCCAATTTCTACTAAATTATTGGTTGTACCAGAAACCGCCGATAAAACCACAATTTGCCTTTCGTTGGCGTTCACAATGTTCAACAGTTTTTTCATCCTCTCCGGACTACCAACCGATGTACCGCCAAATTTTAAAACCTTCATTTTTGATTAATATTAAGTCTTTTTTATACTGTTTCTAAAAATTGGCTAAAAATAGCTAAAAGCTTTAGATTAGTGGAATTCAATTTTGATTTTTATTTAGGAAAACACTTTTTCCAATTTTAATTTACGATGGCACTATTTGAGAGTGCTAATAATTGTGATTGGATCTTTGGTAGTGAACGTTCATTCTTTTTCTACAAAAAAACATAGTACAAAACATGTTAAGATGCCTTTGCAATTCTTAAAATAGCTTTCAATAAAAAAGGAGAATACATTTCTGCATTCTCCTTTCAAAAATAAACTTCTTAAAAGAACTATGGCCAAATACCCATATTCATATAAGAAATGGCAATTTTATCTACGGCTGCAACAAATGCTGCGGTTCTTAAACTACCTATATTCTTTTTCAATTTTAGTTCTCTAATCTCATGGTAAGAACGGATCATGGTATCTTCCAAACCAGAGTTTACTAACTCCAATTCTGTAGCACCTTTTGCAACCAATAATCTTTGTTCTGGAGTAAGTGTTGTTCCGGTAGTTTTTTCAATTAGGTTCATGATATTGATGTTAGAATTTTCATCATATCTACGTCCCATACGTCCGAAGGCAACATGAGAAAGGTTTTTTAACCATTCAAAATAAGAAACCGTAACCCCACCAGCATTTGCATACATATCTGGGATAATGATTCCGCCATTTTCTATAAATGCGGCTGCAGCGGCTGGAGTTGTAGGACCATTTGCTCCTTCTGCTATAATTTTTGCTTTTATCCTACCTATATTTTTCTCTGTAATTTGATTTTCTAAAGCAGCAGGAACTAAAATATCACATTCTTGCTCTAAACCTTCTGCAGAATTATTAAAATCTTGTTGTGATTTACTGAAGCCTAAAATAGAACCTGTTTGTTTTCTATGGTTAAAAACTTCGTCTAAATCGAAACCACTTTTATTATAAATAGCACCTTCAAATTCACAAAAACCAACAACGATTGCTCCAAATTCTATTAAATATTTAGCAGAATGATATCCAACATTTCCTAAACCTTGAACTATAACGCTTTTGCCATCTAAACCGGTAGAGAGGCCAAGTGCTTTCATATCATCAGATACAGAAACACATTCTCTAATTGCATAAGCAACTCCACGACCTGTTGCTTCTCTTCTGCCTGCAATGCCGTGTAAAGCAAGAGGTTTACCCGTTACACAAGCCAAAGCATCTAAAGATCCTGGATTCATTGTTAAATAGGTGTCTGCAATCCAAGACATTTCACGTTCTCCAGAACCATAATCTGGAGCAGGAACATCTATACCGGGGCCAATAAAGTTTTTCTTGATTAATTCTACAGTATATCTGCGAGTGATGGTTTCTAGCTCGGCTAAAGTATAATCTTTAGGATTAATTTTAATACCACCTTTTGCTCCCCCAAAAGGTACATTAACAATAGCACATTTATAAGTCATTAAAGCAGCTAAAGCCATTACTTCATCCTCATTAACCATTTCGCTGTAGCGAATACCACCTTTTGTTGGCGACATATGGTGAGAATGTTCTACTCGCCAAGCATGGATAATTTCGAAACTGTTACCTCTTCTGATAGGAAATTGAAAACGATAAACGCTATTACAAGCTTTTATCTGATTTAATAATCCTTTATCGTGGTCTGTATATTTTGAAGCCTGATCTACATATTGGCATACATCATCATAAAAATGTGGTTCTTCACTAAAAGCAATTTGATTGTTATTGGCCATAACGCTTAATTTTTAATTTATATGGATTTAATTTTTTTGCAAATTTGACATAAAAAAAATCAATAAAACAAATCGAAAAAATGTTAGTGTGCTATCTACACCACTAATATTATGATAGAAAAACAGCTTTAAATTATTTAAACATTGTTTTTAGTCTATTTTCCTTTTTCGATTTTTTTTAATCTTTTATCGATTGTAAAAAGATAGATAATAAATGCTAAAAAAAGCAATAACATTACGGTTACAACTACATAAATCTTACCAGATTTTCTTAACTCGTCTGCCATTTCAACTTTGCTATCTTGCGCAAAAAGCAATGCAGAAATAAACATCATACTTAAAAACGAAATAAACTTTTTCATTAATTGATTTGATTATTTTTATTCTCTAAAATTCTTATTCTATATCTTATCGTCATCATCCAAACTGAAATCAATATCCAACCCAAAACGGCAGGATAAAACACCAATCTCATATTACTATCTAAATCATAAGTTCCAAACCCTGGGTTTCCTCCGTTACCAGGATGTAATGAATCGGTTAAACGTGGCAAAACAAATAATAAAACCACCATTATTGGGTAGGCAAATATGTTGTAAACAGCAGAAATTTTTGCTCTCTTTTGTTCTTCATCAATAGAACTTCTTAAAACCACATAAGCCAAATACATTAATGTAGATATGGCTGCGCTATTTAGTTTTGGGTCATTTGGCCAGTAATCTCCCCATGTAAATTTAGCCCAAATCATCCCAGTTGATAAACCAATAAAGCCAAAAATTAGCCCAACATTAATCGCTTCTACAGCTATTAAATCTTGCTTTTCATCATTAGAAATTAAGTATTTTATGCTATAAACTACAGAAACCGTGTAAATCACAATCATGGCAAACCACATAGGTACATGAAAATAAAGGTTACGGATAGATTCGTGAAGGATTGGTAAAGTAGGAACCTTAATTAATAACCCACCAACAACAGTGTAAAGGACAAATACGGATGCCAGTATTTTCCACCAGCTTTTATACATCATGGTCTAAAATTTAATCTCGCCAAAGGTAAGGAAATAGTAATAAAGAAATAACGATAACGATGGCGTTTATTGCGCATAAAACTCCAATTTCATTTAAAGAAACAGACCTATCTAAACCGTCCATTGCATTTTTTGATAATTTGATAATCAACATCAATAAAGGGATTATAACCGGAAAGCTTAAAATAGCCATTAATGTGCCGTTATTATTTGCTTTAGAAGCAATTGCAGATATCATTGTAAACACTGTAGAAAAGCTGATTGCACCTATTAGTACTGCTAAATAATATAACCAAACATCACCAATATCATTTTTAAAAACCACGCTGTAAAAAATCAGTGCAATGGTTGCCATTAAAATCATCAGTAAAATATTATAAATGATTTTTGCAATAATGATTGCTTGCGGACTTGCTATTTGGTAATAATACAATAACCGACCTTTGCTTTCTTGCATAAAACTTTTAGCAATTGCATTGATAGCAGCAAAGAGTAAAATTATCCAAAAAAGAGCGTTCCAAACCAAAGGAGGCACAACTCTAAAAGATAAATAACAAACAAAAACAGTGGAGACCACATAAAGTAAAATACCATTTAGCGCATATTTACTACGCCATTCTAAAAGGATTTCTTTTTTTAGAAGATATTTTACTTGGCTAATTAGGTTCATCTCGCAGGTATTTTATCTTACTTTATTTTTTTAGATGTCAAAAAATATTTAATAGTTAATTTAATTATTTAGGCATTTTAACACTCCGCCAGCTGGCGGATATATCTTTTTTTGTCTTATTCTTCAACTCCGCTCAGAATGACAAAAAAAGGATGCCGCTTCAATCGTTAACGCAAAAAAAACATCCTAAATAAGTATTTGTAAATTTTTGATTTGCTATTTCTGCTCAATCTCCATTTTTTCGGCAAAATGGGCGCAATAATCTCTTAAATCTTCTACAATATTAGTCTCACCAGTTGCTCTTAAAAAACTATCGGCCATAGTTTGTAAAGTTTCATAAAAAAACCTCTTCATCTCATCTACAGGCATATCCTTAGTCCACAAATCTATGCGTAAACTATTTTTAAAGTTATGGTCCCAAAGTGCCAACATCATAGATTTTACAGCTAAGGCTTCTTTGTTTTCATTATCAGTAGATTCCCAAGTAATATTTTCGGGAACGTTGTTATCATCTAATTCAATGGTTATTTTAATTTCTGCTTTTTTCATATTTTTTTTGCAATAATCATCATCACTATTATCAACAATACAAACGAGCCTTGTATGAGCCAAAGCCATTTGATGCCTTTTATAAACCTTCTAAATAAAATATCGGTTAAAAAAAGTATCAGTGTAAGTGCTAAAGTATAACCCACTTTTGCTGTTGTACTAATTGCCGAATTGCCACTATCCAAACCTAGCAAACAGTAAACCGCATACGCCAAACATAGAGAAACAACAATATTTAAAGGGGTAAGTTTGATTTTGGGCATTCTTATTTATACTTTTTCTTTTTTGCAGCACTCATTTTAACTCCGCCTGCTTTAGCTCTTTTAGCTTTAAATTTTAGCTTTTGGTTAAGCGTTTTTTTCTCATGAAAAGCCCCTTTAAAATCTGGGTCTTCTTTCTTTTTTTGCTCATCAATCTGTTTGGCTAATAATTGCTTTTCGTCATAATCAGTTTCTTCAATAAAAACTTTTTCAGGGATATTTAAGACAGGAATTTGTTGCCTAATCAGGTTTTCAATTTTATTGATGTAATGTTGCTCAGCAGGGTTACAAAAAGTAATGGCGTTACCTAACTTATTTGCCCTACCCGTTCTACCGATACGGTGTACATAATCTTCATAAATGATAGGGACATCAAAATTTATAACATGCGTAACTTCAGAAACATCAATTCCCCGGGCAGCAACATCGGTGGCAACCAAAATTCTAACCTCATCATTTTTAAATGCGTTGATAGAATTGATACGGGTATTTTGCCCTTTATTGGCGTGTAAAACTTTTACATGTTTATCATTAAAACGTCGCAATATAAATTTGTAAACGTTTTCTGCATTTGCCCTACTCCTACAAAAAATAATTGCTTTTTTTACTTCCGGGTCTTCCTCAACAAATATTTTAAGCAAGTTAATTTTTGTCTTAAAATTAGGAACATGATATAAAACCTGGGTTACAGTTGTTGCTGGAGTTGCTTGCGGGGTAACTTCTATTTTTGTTGGCCAAAGCAAAAAATTATCTGCTAAGTTTTCTACCCTTTGATTCATGGTGGCAGAAAAAAGCATATTTTGCCTTTTACGAGGAACAACTTCTAGGATTTTATTTATTTGAGGCATAAAACCCATATCCATCATTTTATCTGCCTCATCTAAAACTAATATTTCTAATTTTTTAGTAACGATATAACCCTCCAGATATAAATCCATAAACCTACCGGGAGTGGTAATTAAAATATCCAAACCTTTTTTTAAGGTTTCTATTTGAGTTTTAGGCCCTAACCCGCCATAAATTACGGAAGAACGTAAATCAGTATATTTTGAATAATCTTTTACATTTTCTGCAATTTGCATTGCCAATTCACGAGTTGGTGCGACAATAAGCCCTCTAATATCATTTCCTTGGGCATATTTAAGCTTCATAATCATGGGCAAAACAAATGCTGCTGTTTTACCTGTACCCGTTTGTGCAATACCCAAAACATCTTGTCCGTTTAAAATAGGAGGAATTGCTTTTTGCTGAATAGGAGTTGGATTTTCGTAACCTAAATCTGTTATGGCGTTTAAAACCTGTTTGTTAAAACCGAAATCCTCGAAATTTTTGGACATGGCGCAAAGATACAGATATAGAATGATAGAAGGAATGAAGTAATCGATTTTGAATAATTGAATGAGAAATTGTCAGAATCAGGATTTACAAGATTATCGGATTAGCAGGATTAAACCAATCAAAAGCAGATTAGTGATTTTTTTTAAAATATGATTGGTTAAAATTAGCGGCATTTTTGGCAAAAGAAAATGTCTGAATCATGATTTACAGGATTTTAAGATTTACAGGATTAAAACCGAAAAGCTAAAGTCTCTTCATCCGCCCAACCTTGTAAACTCTGCGACATCTGCGGTTAAAATCTTTTTATGCTTTTACATTAAACTTAGATTAATAACGAAAAGCTCCATTCAAAATTCTGATTTACAAACACAATACCTTTACTTTGTTATATGGCACAATATCTTATCAAAAACGCAACAATAGTTAACGAAGGAAAACAGTTTGTTGCAGATGTTTATATTAAAAATCAAAGAATAGAAAAAATTGGCACTTCGCTTTCTGTTACAGGAGCTACCGAAATTAATGCAGAAGGAAAATTTCTTTTTCCGGGCTTTATAGATGACCAAGTGCATTTTCGCGAGCCTGGTTTAACACATAAAGCAGAAATCTATTCTGAAGCAAAAGCTGCCGTTGCTGGAGGTATTACCTCTTTTATGGAAATGCCTAACACGGTGCCTAATGCGCTTACCCAAGAATTGTTAGCAGATAAATATGCCATTGGCTCAAAAAAATCTTTAGCAAACTATTCGTTTTTTATGGGTGCTTCTAATGATAATTTGGAAGAAGTTTTAAAAACCGATGTGAAAAATGTTTGCGGTATCAAAGTTTTTATGGGTTCATCAACTGGAAATATGTTGGTAGATAACGAGAAAACCTTAGAAGAGATTTTTAAAAATGCGCCAACTCTTGTTGCTACACATTGTGAAGATGAAGCAACAATCAGAAGAAACCTAGAAGTTTTTAAGCAAAAATACGGTGAAAACATAACCATAGACATGCATCCTTTAATCAGAAGCGAGGAAGCATGTTATTTATCATCTTCTTTTGCTGTTAATCTTGCTAAAAAACACAGTACACGGTTGCATATTCTGCATATATCAACAGGGAAAGAAACTTTTTTATTCGATAATATCACTCCTTTAAAAGATAAAAAAATTACTGCAGAAGCCTGTATTCATCACCTTTGGTTTTGTGATGAGGATTATAAAACTAAAGGGAATTGGATAAAATGGAATCCTGCGATTAAAACCGTTGCTGATAGGGATCAAATTTTAAAAGCCGTTTTAGATAACCATATAGATGTTATCGCCACCGATCATGCACCACACACTATAGAAGAAAAATCACAAATATATCCTAAAGCGCCTGCTGGCGGGCCTTTGGTTCAACACGCATTTAATGCGCTGTTTGAAATGTATCATCAAGGAAAAATCAGTTTAGAGAAAATTGCTGAAAAAACCGCTCATAATCTGGCTATCTGTTTTCAGATAAAAGAACGTGGATTTATCCGTGAAGGTTATTATGCCGATCTAGCCTTGGTTGATTTGAACGCTTCCTATCAAGTAGAAAAGGATAATATTTTAGCAAAATGTGGATGGTCTCCTTTTGAAGGACAAATCTTTAATTCTAAAATCACACATACTTTTGTTAGTGGGCATTTGGCTTACGCCAATGGTGAATTTGACGAAAGCGTTTTGGGTGAAAGATTGAAGTTTGATAGGTAAAGTAAAAATCAAACCTATTACATTTTATTAACAAGCAATCCTTTAAAACATATTACATTTGCCATAGCAAAAAAATTATGGCAAAAGTTTCGATTAATATAGCTACAGGCTCAATACAACAGGAAGATATAATTGTAGGAATAGATTTAGGAACAACCAATTCTTTGGTTGCTTTCATCAATCCAGATGGAAACGCAAAAGTTATCAACGATACAGGCAAAGGCGTTTTAGTACCCTCAATTATTCATTTTGATAAATCTGGCGGTGTATTGGTAGGCAACGAAGCAAAGGATTTTTTAATTAGCGACCCTCAAAACACCATTTTTTCTGTAAAACGATTATTAGGTCGCTCATATAAAGATGTTCAAAAGCATCAAGATTATTTTTCTTATAAAATAATAGATGATGAAAACGATGAGAGTTTGGTTAAGATAAAAGTTGGAGAGCATTTTTATACGCCTATAGATTTATCAGCATTCATTTTAAAAGAATTAAAAACCCGAGTTGAACACGCTCTAAAAACCACCGTTTCAAAAGCTGTGATCACCGTTCCTGCTTATTTTAATGATTCCCAACGACAAGCAACTCGTGATGCAGGGAAGTTGGCCGGTTTAGATGTTTTACGAATTGTTAACGAACCAACCGCTGCCTCCTTGGCTTATGGAATCGGGTTAAACCCTGAAGAAGAAAAAACCATTGCCGTTTATGATTTAGGCGGAGGAACTTTTGATGTCTCTATCCTAAAAATCCAAAACGGAATTTTTGAGGTCTTAGCAACAAACGGAAATACTTTTTTAGGTGGCGATGATTTTGACCGAGCCATTGTTGATTATTGGATTACACAAAATAAATTGGAAACAAATATTCCGATGCAAGAATTGCGTTTAAAAGCCGAGGAAGCTAAAATATTAATGAATCATCAGAATTTATTCAATGAGAAAATTGGCGATATTTTTTGTACCATAGATAAGCAAACTTTTGAGGGTTTAATCTTAGATAAAGTGCAAGAAACAATAAAAGCTTGTCAGAATGCACTAAAAGATGCAGATATAAAAACATCAGAAATTGATGAAGTGATTATGGTAGGCGGTTCTACCCGCACCGATTTGGTGAAGAAGAAAGTTTCAGAATTTTTTGGAAAGCCAGTAAATGACACTATAAATCCAGATGAAGTGGTTGCTTTAGGTGCCGCTTTGCAAGCCGATGTTTTATCAGGAAACAGAAAAGATATTTTATTACTAGATGTAACGCCACTTTCTTTAGGAATTGAAACTATGGGCGGTTTAATGGATACCATCATCCCAAGAAATTCAAAAATACCTACAAAAGCTGGCCGACAGTATTCTACTTCTATTGATGGACAAGTGAATATGAAAATT
>JACMNZ010000005.1 GCA_014378285.1 Pseudopedobacter sp. | reverse complement strand
GATTAAAATTTCTTACACTTAAACGTTCTAAAACTTCCTCTTTATTTTCGCGGATATAACTAACTTGCAGCATCTTTTTAAATTTTATGCAAATATAGTATTGCGTATTAAGAATAGCGTATTGTGATAATTAGAATTTAAAAAATATTAAATCAATTTAATGAGCGGCAAACTTTATCTAGTCCCCACGCCAATTGGCAACTTAGAAGATATTACTTTTAGGGCTTTGCGAGTACTTAAGGAGGTCGATTTAATTTTGGCGGAAGATACTAGAACTTCGGCACCTTTACTGAAACATTTTGGTATTGATAAAAAAGTTTATGCCCATCATCAACATAACGAGCATAAGGCCGTTGCCGAGATTGTCAAGTTTTTAAAAGAAGGACAAAACATAGCTTTAATTTCTGACGCAGGTACACCGGCAATTTCTGATCCTGGTTTTTTATTGGTTAGGGAAGTATTAAAAAATGACATTTCCGTAGAATGTTTACCTGGCGCAACTGCCTTTGTACCTGCTCTGGTAAATTCTGGTTTACCTAATGATCGTTTTACTTTTGAAGGATTTTTACCTGTAAAAAAAGGCCGTCAGACTCGTTTAAAGGAACTAATCTACGAAAGTAGAACCATGATTTTTTACGAATCTCCTCATCGTTTATTGAAAACCTTAGAAGAATTTATTGAATGTTTTGGTGCAGAACGACAAGCATCCATATCTAGGGAATTAACAAAAATGTTTGAAGAAAACGTAAGAGGAACCGTAACCGAATTAAAATCACATTTTGAAGAGAACATTTTAAAGGGCGAGTTTGTAATTGTGGTTGCAGGTAACCAAGAAATAGCCCCTAAAAAAGAAGATAAATATTATAAAAAATGAAGCGACAAATTTGGTTAGCATTATTAACCGCATTTCTACTTTGGTTGGCTTGGCCACCAATTTCCTTTACTTCTCCCATTTTATTGTTCGCTTTTTTACCTTTAATGATAGCACTTCAAGAAATTGAAGAATCAACCCAAAATAGAAAAGGATATAAAATCTTTTACACGGCAGGCTTAGCTTTCTTAATTTGGAATACCGCTTCCATTTACTGGGTTTTTAATTCGCTTAATGCAGTTATGCCAACCGTTGCAGCATGTTTGCTTTCGTTGATTCCATTTGGTTTGGGGGCAGTATTAATGACTTTTAGTTTTTGGTTATACCGTAAAGTTGCAAGAAATACAAAACCGCTTATCGCGGATATTAGCTTAATTGGTTTTTGGATAAGCTATGAATATTTACATCAATCTTGGGACTTAAAGTTTCCTTGGATGACGCTTGGAAATGGTTTTGCTAATACTCCGCAATTGATCCAATGGTATGAATATACTGGCGTTTATGGCGGTACATTTTGGATTTTAGTTTCAAATATTTTGCTGTTTAGGATATGGATGTGCTTAGTTGAAAGTAAAAAGTTAAAAGTAGAAAGCGGCGAAAGTATAGAATTAAAAATTACAAGATCGAAGTTAAATGTTAAAAGATTAGCTTTTGCATCAGCCATTTGGATTCTTGTTCCAATAGGTCTATCAGTATTGGTTTATAGCACCTTTGTGGAGGAAATTAACCCCTCTAATGTAGTAATTGTACAACCAAATATTGATCCTTACGGCAAAAATCATACTTACACAGAGAAAGAACAATTAACTACTCTGATTAATTTAAGCAGACAGAAAGCGCAAGTTAATACCGAGTTTTTCATTTGGCCCGAAACCGCAATAACAGGTTATAAAGACGAAGAGGATTTTAGAAATACTAGCTCATTCAAAACAATTGGAACTTTTTTAGATAGTTTTAAAAATGCAACAGTAATTACCGGTGCCGAAACTTATCTGGCTTATCAAAATCAAAAAACCTTATCTGCAAGGTATGTTAAAGAAAATAATCTTTGGTATGATAGCTTTAATACAGCAGTCGCGATAGAAAACTCTCCAAAATTACAGTTCTATCACAAATCTAAATTAGTTCCGGGAGTAGAAAAAATGCCTTTTCCTGAATTACTATCATTCTTAAATCCTTTATTTGAAAAATTTGGTGGTACAACAGGCGGTTATGGCGAACAAAAGGAACCAAGTAATTTGTATACATCAAGCGGAATTGGTGTTGTGCCAGCTATTTGTTATGAGTCTATTTGGGGAGATTGGGTTGCAAAATCTGTTAATAAAGGAGCGCAGTTTATAGCTGTAATTACCAATGATGGTTGGTGGGGAAATACTTCTGGCAAGGACCAACATTTAGATTACGCAAGATTAAGAGCTATTGAAAACCGACGTTGGGTTGCTCGATCTGCAAATACCGGGATTTCAGCATTTATCAATCAGCGTGGGGATATTGTTCAAAAAACAGAATGGTGGAAAGCTGCGGTTATTAAACAAGATATTAATTTGAATACTGAAATTACTTTTTATACCGCCCACCAAGATTGGATTGTTTTTCCTTTTCTTTTTATTGGAAGTTTTGGGTTATTATTTGTGATAGTAATGCGGTTTAAAAATAAAAAAAGTCGGCAAGTGTAATTCGCCGACTTCGTAAAGTTTTATATGTTTTGCGTTAGGGATAATAGTGGCTCAGGATGACAACCAAAAAACTATAACATATAACCCGACTTTTGCGAAGCTTGGGAAACGCCCAAATTATTTATTTAAATGAAAATTTAAATTTATTCGAATAATAATAAAACCTACTTCTTCTTCAACCTTAAATCGTAAAAATCTGTTCTTCTATCCTTTAGGTTTTTTACGCTCCCAAACTCATGTAATTCTTTCAATAAATCTAAGTTAACATCTGCAATTAATATATTTTCATTGTTTGGAGTAGTTTCTGCAATAATGGCGTTTGAAGGAAATGCGAAATCTGAAGGAGAGAAAATAGCAGATTGTGCGTATTGCAAATCCATATTATTTACCTTCGGCAAGTTACCAACCGAACCTGTAATGGCCACATAACATTCGTTTTCAATTGCCCTTGCTTGCGAGCAAATTCTAACCCTATTATAAGCATTTTGTGTATCTGTCCAAAAAGGAACAAATAAGATATCCATTTTTTCTAACGCTTGCAGCCTTGCCAATTCTGGAAACTCTGCATCATAACAAATTAAAATTCCTACTCTACCAGCATCTGTGTCAAAAACTTTTAAACTATTGCCGCCGCTCATTCCCCAAGAGTGAATTTCTGATGGAGTTGGATGTATTTTTACCGCTCTGTCAAAACTTCCGTCTCTTCTGCATAAATAAGAAACGTTAAATAATTTATCATTTTCTAACAATGGCATACTGCCAGCAATAATATTTACATTGTAAGAAACTGCTAATTCACAAAATCTATTTCTAATATATTCTGTATAATTTGCAAGTTCTCTAATTGCTTTTGCCTCGCCTAAATGGTTATAATCGGCCATTAATGGTGCGTTAAAAAACTCTGGAAAAACCACGAAATCCGAAGAGTAATCACTAACAGCATCCACAAAATATTCGGCGCTTTCCATCATTTCTTTTACGTCTTTAAACAAACGCATCTGCCATTGTACCAAGCCAATCCTAACGGTAGATTTTTTTAGTAAATTATCTTTATGCTCATCAATGTAATAAATGTTATTCCACTCTAAAAGGGTGGCAAATTCCATAGATTGCTGATCTTCTGGTAAGTAATTTTTTAAAATCTTTCTTACATGGAAATCGTTTGAGATTTGGAAAGTTAAAGTTGGATCGTAAATTTCCTTCATCTTCACCTTATCTATATATTGGCGTGGTGTGTTATCTTTAGAAAACTTTTCATAATTAGGAATTCTACCTCCTAAAATGATAGATTTTAAATTTAGATTTTCACAAATCAGCTTTCTAGCGTCATATAACCTTCTTGCTAACCTCAGTCCTCTGTAATCTGGGTGGACAAAAACTTCAATTCCATATAGTACATCACCACTATATTGGTGTGTGCTAAAAGTATAATTTCCCGTTGCTTGAGAGTAGGTATGGGTTTCTCCTAATTTTGCGTAATCTACTATGATACTTAACGCGGTTGCAACCACCACACCGTTAACCTCTATACAAAGTTGCCCCTCTGGAAATATGGAAATTAATTTATCTATAGATTTTTCCCGCCAATAACTTTCTCCCATACCAGCATAAGCGGAAATCATTGCAGATTTTAAATCTTTATAATCCTCTAATCTTAACGTCCTTAACTCTACCGTTTCTATTTGTATTGTATTTGTAGCCATGTTTTGATATAAAAAAGAAAACCCCGAAAATAAAATATCGAGGTTCCTTTTGATAAAATTCTTTATTTTTTATTGAAGTATTAGTTTTCTTATAGCAAATTTGCCGCCACTATTTACTCTCATGATATACATTCCTCTATTTAATTGGCTTAAATTTATTTCTTCTTTACCTTTTAAATTGGATTTCTGTAATGTTTTTCTTCCAGAAATATCAAAAAATTCTACATCAAATTTTTGAACGAATTCTACATGGATTGTAGTGGTAACTGGATTTGGATAAAAAGTTAAGCCATCAAATTTATTGTCTTCTTTTATAGCCGTAACCACATAATTGAAAGGATCGGAAAAGATACCACAGCTAGCTGGAGCAGCACCTTTTATTTGCACCCTATACTGACCTGGTTGTGTTGGAGAAATGGTTTGTGATGTTTGATTTGATAATAAGGTACTCCCTAAATACCATTGATATGAACTTGCAACACTTGTAGTTAAAGTTTGGCCAGTTTGAACAATAGTAGGTTTATTGGGAGTTGCAGATACGGATACAGCATAATTTATAGGTACACCAGAACAAGAACCATTTGCTTGGTTTACAGGAGTTACAGAAATATTTACTGTCCCTGGGCCATTAAAAACTAAACTGTAAATATCATCAGAAACTTTAGAAGCAGTTGCAGGACCAGAAACCACCCAATTATAAGTTGTAGCTCCGTTTACACCAGATATTTTATAAGTTCCCACCCTATCCACACATCCATTCGCATCGCCAGTTATTGCGCCACCAGTTGGAGGAGTACAAGTTTGTGCATTTGCAAATGATATAAACAGTTGAAAAACAATAAGAAATGGTAGTAATTTCTTCATATAGAACAATTTTTTATAAAGATAATTAAATAAATTTTTTATTCAATATCATTTTTACCATTGTTATACCCAATTTCTGAGAAATAGATACATAAATGTTTATTTTTGTACGATGAAATTACCAATAGTTGCATACGGAGATCCTGTTCTAAAGAAAAAAGCCCAAGAGATAGCTGATGATTATGAACAACTAGATGGCTTAATATCAAACATGTTTGAAACAATGTATACCGCAAATGGAGTTGGTTTAGCTGCACCACAAGTAGGTTTGCCAATAAGGCTTTTTATTGTTGACGCTTCTCCTTTTGCTGAGGACGACCAACCGGAATTAAATGATTTTAAAAAAGTTTTTATCAATGCACAAATTATTGAAGAAGACGGAAAAAAGTGGTCTTTTAATGAAGGATGCTTAAGTATCCCAGATGTTAGGGAGGATGTTAGCAGACATGAAAACGTACTTATCAACTATTTTGATGAAAACTGGGTAAATCACGAAGAAAAATTTTCTGGGTTGGCAGCAAGGATAATCCAACATGAGTATGATCACATTGAAGGTAAGTTATTTACCGACAGGATAAACCCATTAAGAAAAACCATGTTGAAAAGCAAGTTAGATGCAATTGCAAAAGGAATTGTTAAAGTAGATTACAAAATGAAATTTCCTTTAATTAAAAAAGGAAGATAAGCTATTATCAGTCATCTTTCTTTTTATTACCTTCTGAAATCTGTTTAATTAATGCTGCCCATGCAAGGGGATTTAATAAAGGATTAGTTTGAACCATGTTTTTATTACCGTGGGCTTGATGAAGGTTATTAAAACTCATACCGCTATTTTCTTGGCCGTCCCTAGGTAGACTTGTGGAAAGCTCTCTTAAACTTTTTTTAGATAGGTTTTTCATGGCTATTTCCAGATCATCATCTGCAAATTTCATCGTTAAAAAATCCTTTTTAAATTCATCATAACTTGCCCATGGAAAAACTCTTACCATAGGCAATTGTATATTATCTGATTGTAATTTAATGATTGCGGTGTATTTTCTTTCCTTTAAATTAGAAGGTATTATTAATTCTAATTTCTTGTAGCCAATAGAACTAAATACAACCGTGTCTCCTTCTTGTAAAACAAAAGAAAAATAACCTTTATAATTTGCCGCAAAAGCGCTGTTATTATTGCTTACATTTTTAATAGCAACATAAGGAACAACTGTGTTGCTATCCATATCATAAATAACCCCACTAAATTGCACCAATGGTTTTTCGGTTTGCGAAAAAGCCGCAAAACAGATAATCATTAATGATATGGTGAATAGTATTTTCAATGTTACAAATTTAAACTACCTGACAGAATTTTTTTGTTAAATAACGTTAAAGCTAATATCAAATCTTATATTATCTCATTGTTTCTGGTAAAACAGCATTTGGATCATCAATAGGTGTAATATTAATGGCTTCAACTGCGGTAATCTCTGGAACTGCTTTTTTAACAGCTTGCTCAATCCCAGCCTTTAAAGTCATAATACTCATGGGGCAAGATTCACAAGAACCCAACAATTTTATTTTTAAAACTTTTTCATCTGTAATTTCTATAATAGATACATTACCGGCATCAGCTAATAAATAAGGTCTAATAGTGTCTAAAGCCTCTTCTACTCTTTGTAATAAATTTTCGTGATTACTCATAAGCTTATTTTAATCCTAAAAATAAAGATTATTAACTATTTATTTGTATTGGCTTTATCATTTTGTATAGCCACTTGTTGTGCCACCTTTTGCGCTAGGTTAATAAAGGCGATAGCACTTGGGTGGTTTTCTTGTAAAACCACTGGCATACCCGCATCACCAGCTTCACTGATACTTTGCACTAAAGGCAATTCTCCTAAAAATGGCGCATTATACATTTCTGCCAATTCTTTACCCCCGTTTTTACCAAAAACATAATATTTATTTTCTGGCAATTCTTCTGGAGTGAAATAAGACATATTCTCAATTATCCCCAATAACGGAATATTAATGGCTTCCATTCTAAACATTCCAATTCCTTTTTTAGCATCTGCTAAGGCAACTTGTTGCGGAGTGGTGACAATTACTGCTCCTGAAATTGGGAAACTTTGAGCAACCGTAATATGGATATCACCAGTTCCAGGTGGTAAATCAACCACTAAATAATCTAATTCTCCCCAACTTGCATCGTTAAACAATTGTTTAACCGCGGTAGAAATCATTGGCCCTCGCCACGGCACAGGTTGATTTGGATCAGTAAAAAAACCTATCGATAATAATTTAATACCATATTTTTCAATGGGTTCTATACTTGTTTTGCCATTAATTTCTGTTGCTTTTGGTTTTGCACCTTGTAAGCCAAACATAATTGGTACAGATGGACCATAAATATCTGCATCTATAAGTCCCACTTTTGCACCATTTAAATTTAAAGCAATAGCTAAATTTGCTGCCACTGTAGATTTTCCAACTCCTCCTTTTCCAGAAGCTACCACAATAATATTTTTGATATTGCCAGTTAATTGGGTAGGTGTAGATGTTACTCTACTCGTCATGTGGATGTTTATCTCTGCTTCTTTACTTACAAAATGCTTAATGGCATTTCTACAAGCGTTCTCTAGCATTTCCTTCATTGGGCAGGCTGGAGTAGTTAAAACAACAGTAAAGCTCACTTTATTTCCATCGATAGATAAGTTTTCTATCATACCCAACGTTACTAAATCTTTCTTTAAGTCGGGATCTTCTACGTTTTTTAAAGCGGCAAGTATATTCTCTTTTGTAATAGACATTTTAAAAGTTTATCCCCAAATTTACAAAAACTACCTTGATAACTTTTGTTTAGGCTTTGTTTTTGACTTAATTTAGAAAATTATTAGGCCCAGGTAATAATTTTGAAGCCAGCTTGAAATCATTTATGAGAAAAAAATTTACAGGCGTAAAGTTTGGGAAATATAAAAAACCGCTCATTATAACAGTAATAAGCATTTTTGCCTTGCTTTTAATAGGAATTGCGATTGCATTTAATAAGAGACAAAGTTTATTAGACGCTGCAATTTCAAAAGCATTAAAAAAAGCGAAAACAGATTATGACTTAAATGTTAAAATTAGTTCTTACGGTTTTAGCGGTTTAAGCAAGGTTCATTTCCAATCTGTCTCTATTGTTCCTGATCAAAAAGACACATTAGCAAAAATAAAGGATTTAGAAATTGGTGTTAAACTTTTCCCTTTGATATTTGGAAGCGTAAAAATCTCAGAATTAGCCATCCACAATGCAATAATATCACTAATAAAAAAAGACAGCATTAGTAATTATGATTTTTTGTTCAAAAAGAAAGATAAAGACACCTTAGATAATAAACCCAAAGTAGATTTATCAGAATTGGCAAATAAGCTTTTAAACCAAGCTTTAGATAAAATTCCTGATGATATGGATATTAAAAACTTCTTAATTACATATCATCAGGATACCACCAATTTTAGTTTACTGGCAGAATCTGCAACTATTGTTAATGGGGATGTAAATTCTACTATCAAATACAATAAAAACCAAGCAGTTTGGCATGTTGCGGGCACAGCAAACCCTTCTCGCCAACAATTGGACTTAAAGCTTTTCGCAGATAATAAAAAAGTAGAATTTCCATTCTTAGAAAGAAAATATGGATTAAAATTAAATTTTGATACGGTAAGAACGGAAATGCGTAGTGCAGAAAAAGCAGGTGATAAGTTTGAAATCGAGGGAAGTTGGTCTATTACTAATTTATTGATTAACCAACCAAAGATTGCAGCAAATGATGTGATTGTTAAACATGGATCTATTGATGCGAAATTATTGATTGGCCCAAATTATATTGCATTAGATAGCTCTTCGATCGTTTCTTTGGGTAAGGCACAATTTAGCCCTTATGTTAAGCTCACCTTAGGTAAGAATAAAATATACGAATTAAAAGTGAACGCTTATGACCAAAAGGCACAAGATATTTTTGATGCTTTCCCATCCGGCTTATTTGAATCTTTTGAAGGAATTAAATTACAGGGAAATTTACAATATGCCCTCAATTTTTATTTAGATAGCAGGCAACCCGATAAAGTAATTTTCACATCAGATTTAAACGGAAGTGACGATTTTAAAATAACAAGGTTTGGCAAAACAAATTTTAAAAAAATAAATAATCCATTTGTTTATACCCCTTATGAAAAAGGGAAGCCTGTAAGAAATATTACCATCGGCCCAAGCAACCCAAATTTTGTTCCTTTTGATCAAATATCATCAAACATAAAAAATGCTTTATTAACTTCAGAAGACCCTTCATTTTTCTCACATCATGGTTTTGTAGAAGAATCTATCCGGCAATCAATTGCTACCAATTTTAAGGCTAAATCTTTTAAACGTGGGGGCAGTACCATTTCTATGCAGTTGGTAAAAAACGTTTACCTAAACCGGCAAAAGACTTTATCACGTAAGATAGAAGAGATTTTAATTGTTTGGTTAATAGAAAATAAGCGTTTAACAAGTAAAGAAAGAATGTATGAGGTTTATCTAAACGTTATTGAATGGGGAAGAAACGTTTATGGCATTGGCGAAGCATCGCATTATTATTTTGGAAAAAATGCAAGTGATTTAACTGTAGGCGAATCTATTTATTTAGCGCACATTGTCCCAAAACCTAAATCATCTTTATATTCTTGGCAACCAAATGGAAGCTTAAAAGATTACTTAACTGGGTATTTTAAAATGATTGGAGGCTTAATGGCAAGGAGAGGTTACATTGAACGAGATAGTAGTGCTTATGGATTTTATGGCGTAAGATTAAGAGAAAGCTTGCGAAGACAAATTGCACCATCTGATTTTGTGCCAGATAGTTTAATGAATGATGAAGAAGATAACGGCTTTTTTAACCTCAATTTATTTAAGAGCAAAAAAGACTCGGTAGCAAAAAAAGAAAACTTTTTGAAAAATATTTTTGGCAGTGAACCGGCTAAGAATGATACCATCACAAAATCTGCCAAAGAATTACGCCTAGAAAGACGTAAACAAAGAAGAGAAGGGGATAATTAAGGCAGTTTAAAACAATAAAAAACTAATTTCTATCAGCTTTATTAAATATTAGGTAACGTTTTTGCTTAATAACAGCTTATCTTATTTAAAAAAATTATGTCGAGACATGTTTACGAAACAGGAATAATTGGAAATTGTGCTTACATAGCTCATGTGCATAAAAACACAGATATTAAATGGATGTGTTGGCCAAAATTTGATAGCTCTTTTATTTTTGGAGGATTATTAG
>JACMNZ010000439.1 GCA_014378285.1 Pseudopedobacter sp. | reverse complement strand
TTTTAGAAGAAAGTTTAAATCATCAAATTTAATTTGATATCAACAATGAATATTTACAAGTTTTTAAATATGAAAAAGATCTTCTCATTATTTGCATTAATAGCATTAGCTTTTAGTCAGGTTATGGCTCAAGATGCTGTAGCGGGTGCTGTTGAGGAAGTAAGCAAAACCGATGGTTTGGCAAAAACGGTTGGTTATTATCTTTTGATCTTTCTTTTGATATGCGTTTTTATAGGCATTGTAGGAAAAATCCTTTCAGTCTATGATTTAACAAAAAAAATACAAGGTAAAAAAGAAGGTATTAAATGGGATAATATCAACGGACTTATTTTTGCTATTATTTTGGTGGTAGGTTTGTATGGAGCTTATTGGAGCTATACTGTCCAAGGAGCTGAAATATTACCAGAGTCTGCATCAGAACATGGGGCTAAAATAGATTCTATGTTCTATCTTACCTTAATTATAACAACAATTGTTTTTGTTATTACACATATTTTACTTTTTACTTTCGCTTATCGTTATAAATACAACAGTAAAAAAAAGGCATATTACTATCCACATAATAATACTTTAGAAAAATATTGGACTATCGCACCCGCAATTGTTTTAACTGTATTGGTGTTAATGGGATTCTTTACGTGGAGAGGCATTACTAATATTTCAAAAAACGATATGGCAAATGCGATACAGGTAGATGTAACAGCTCACCAATTTGCTTGGGATGTTAGATACGGTGGTAAGGATAATGTGGCAGGTAATAAAAATTATAAACTTATCGGAAGTCTTAATGGTTTAAACAATCTGGGTCTTGATATGTCTGATAGAAAGAATTATGATGATTTAAAGGTTACGGAAATTGTTTTGCCAGTAAATAAGTCTGTAAGATTTACATTAGGGTCACAAGATGTTCTACACAGTTTTTACATGCCCCATTTTAGAGTACAAATGAATTGTGTACCTGGTATGGCAACGTATTTTCAATTCACTCCAAAAATAACAACAGCAGAAATGCGAGTAAAAACGGATGATCCTAAATTTGATTATAAATTATATTGTGCTAAAATTTGCGGCGGATCTCACTACAATATGAAGTTTTCTGTGAGAGTTGTTTCTCAAAAAGAGTATAATTCATGGTTAAAAGAGCAAAAGCCAATTGTAACAGATGATATGAAAAAAGAATATAAACTAGCTATGAAAGATAACGTAGCTAAAAGTGAAAACAAAATTGCATTAAATAATTAAGATTAAAACTGAAAGAGATTATGTCAACACTTGCAATTCCCCAGTCGGCAACAATGCATCATCATGATGAGCATGCACATGAGCATCATAAAGAAAATTTTTTGACTAAATATATCTTTAGCCAAGATCATAAAATGATTGCCAAACAATTTTTAATTACTGGTATTATTATGGGCGTTATCGCGATGACGCTTTCTATTTTATTTAGAATTCAGCTTGCTTACCCAGACAAAAGTTTTCCATTATTGGAAGTATTACTTGGTAAATTTGCCCCAGAAGGGAGGTTAGACCCAAATTTCTATCTTTCATTAGTTACTATACACGGAACAATTATGGTGTTTTTTGTATTAACAGCTGGTTTAAGCGGAACTTTTTCTAATTTATTGATTCCCCTACAGTTAGGCGCAAGAGACATGGCTTCACCTTTCATGAACATGTTATCATATTGGTTGTTCTTTATGGCTAGCGTCATCATGTTATCTACATTTTTTATTGAATCTGGACCTGCAGGGGCAGGATGGACTATTTATCCTCCTTTGTCTGCTTTACCTAAAGCGATGCCAGGATCTGGATTAGGGATGACACTTTGGTTAGTTTCTATGGTATTATTTGTTGCATCATCTTTAATGGGTGGTATCAACTATGTTTCTACTATATTAAACATGCGTACCAAAGGTATGGATTTATGGAAAATGCCATTAACTATTTGGGCTTTTTTCTTAACTGCAGTATTAGGTATCCTGTCTTTTCCAGTTTTAGTAGCGGGAATAGTTTTATTGATTTTTGATAGAAGTTTTGGAACCTCATTTTACTTATCAGACATTTACATAGGGGGACAAGCTTTAGCAAACGAAGGTGGTAGCCCAATCTTATGGCAACATTTATTTTGGTTCTTAGGTCACCCTGAAGTATATATTGTAATTATGCCAGCTTTGGGTATTACTTCTGAAGTTATAGCTACAAACTCTCGTAAACCAATATTTGGTTATCATGCAATGGTTTATTCTTTAATTGGTATAACAGTTTTATCTTTTATTGTTTGGGGTCATCACATGTTTGTTACAGGGATGAATCCGTTCCTCGGTGGTGTATTCATGATTACAACTTTAATCATTGCAGTTCCATCAGCAGTAAAGACTTTTAACTACTTAGCCACATTGTGGAGAGGAAATATTCGATTTACTCCTGCAATGTTATTTGCTATC
>JACMNZ010000438.1 GCA_014378285.1 Pseudopedobacter sp. | reverse complement strand
AGTGATAAGCGGTATTCGTTTGTTCATAAATTGTAATTTGGGAATTTAGCAAAAGTAACTAATTTGCCGATGTGCGCAAAAGTTAAGTAAATGAACAGTCCAAAATTAGCAGAATTAAAAAAAGAGCTCAACTATTTAGAAATTCCACAAGTTAAAGAACTGTGCTTACGTTTGGCTAAATATAAGACCGAAAATAAAGAATTACTCCATTATTTATTGTTTTATCAGGATAAAAAAGAGGATTATGTAAACGAGATTAAAGAAATGATAATTAATGAATTTGACGATTTACACCCTAGTATTTATTACGTGAGCAAGCAATTGAGAAAACTGCTTAGGATCATAAATAAGCACATTAAATATATTGGTGAAAAAGATAAGGAATGTGATATTGTTTTATGCTTTTGCGAA
This sequence comes from Pseudopedobacter sp., assembly GCA_014378285.1. Taxonomy (GTDB): domain Bacteria; phylum Bacteroidota; class Bacteroidia; order Sphingobacteriales; family Sphingobacteriaceae; genus Pseudopedobacter. The sequence continues at coordinate 13,973 of JACMNZ010000438.1, read as the reverse complement.
GAATTTATCAAACATCCTATTGTTACTATTACACAACAAGCTTTGATCTTATTGTTGTTTAGGCAGTTAAAAAGAGTAAACAGGATTTTGCCTAAACTAAACGAAGATTTACAATTTGATTATCAGCAGCAATTTGATGAATTGATTAAGTTGCTAAAAAGCAAAAGGAAGAATTTTAGGATGGTGGAGATTGAGTGATGTGGTTTTTACTACAAAACTGTAATTTTTAATATCATCAAATTTGTAATAAAGGATCAATGTTGATTTTTACAATTCATTGAAATCAAAACAATAAAATAAATCATGGTTGAGACAATTTTTAAACATGGAGTACACATATTACGTAGAGTCAAATGCCAAAAAAGTGTTGTTCTCTCATCGTTCTGCGAAAATCAGCGAAATCTGAGGGAAATTTTTCTCTACGCATTAAACTAAAGCGAATTTGTAAATTAAAATTGAACAAATCTCAATTGAATTTTTAGTTAAAGAAAAGTAAAAATTTATTAGGCTTTGAGCTGCGATAATTAGCGGTACAAAAAAAATAAATTCATTTAAGCCTAACTTTGTTTTCTAACAAAACTCAAATTAAATAAATAGAAGGTGTAACAAACCCTCAACCCAAAACTCTAAATCAAAAAACTAAAACATAGATGCCCAGTCAAGAGCAGATATTTAAGGAAATTTTTCAGGCTAATTCTAAAAAGATTTACCATTTATGTTTTGGTTATACCGGAGATGATGCCGCCGCAAACGACCTTTTACAGGAAACTTTCTTAAAGGTTTGGCAAAACTTAGATAAGTTTAGAAACCAATCTATGATCTCTACTTGGGTTTACAGGATTGCAGTAAACACTTGTTTAACCTATCTTAAAAAAGAAAAACGACAAGCAAAAGACGAACTCACCCCAAATATCATCGAAAATAAAGAGGAGGATATTGCAGATAAAGAAAAACAAGAACAGGTTAAAACCCTTTACCAGTGCATCTCTAAATTAGAGGAGAACGAGAGGATCATCATTACGATGGTGATGGATGAAATTCCTTATCCAGAGATTGCAGATGTTTCAGGTATTTCTGAAGGCAACTTGAGGGTTAAAATTCACAGAATAAAACATAAGCTAACCGAATTATATAATCAGCATGAAAGACTTTGATTCATTAGTTGGCATTTGGAACGAGCAAAAAACTGCTCCGCAAATAGATTATAAAGAAGTAATCAACCAATATAAAAAGAGCAGGGAGAAATTAAGTCTCAAATTTTTTCAAGAGATTTTATTGATGTTACCTGCCGTATTTATTATTATTTATTTATGGTTTACCATTAGTTTCAGCTTTTGGACATCTTACTTAGGCTTAAGTATTGTTGCAGGTTGCTGTATTTATTTTATTGTAATACAATTGATTAATATCAAGAATATTGTAAGCAGCAATACCTTATTTGATAAACCTAAGGATCATATCCAATTTTTACAAAAGTTCAGAAAATCAAGATATATCCAACACACTCGCAACTATAAAATATATACCATTGCTTTAGGTTTAGGAATTAGTTTATATTTTATCGAGTTTTTTTACAGCTTAAATATTTGGATAATGCTGGGAATTGTTGCGGCTACAATTGCTTGGTTTGTTATCTGTTACATTTATTTGATGAAGATTTACATCAATAAGGAAGAAAAACGTTTTACGGATATGATTGAGAATTTAGAGCGTTTAAATAATCAGTTTAAAGACGAGGTTTAAGCTGATTTTAGTTTCTTTCTTTAGCAGCAGTAATAATTTTCACTTCCGCATCCATCGTTTGAAAAATCAATTGCTTATCGTTTAATTCTTTAATTAGAAAAGGTATTTTTCTTTTTTGTCCATCTGGTAAAACCTCTGTATACTTAATTATTTTTCCATCTAATTGATAGCTTCCTTTAGATAAAACTTTTCCACTAGAATAAATTGCTGCACTTCCATCTATATTAAAAACTATAAATGGTGTTTGTAAAGCTATATTAGCGTAAGGTTTATTTAAAGATTTATTCTGATATTCATAAGATATGTAATTCCATTTCCCAATTAAATCTTGTTGGTTAACATTACCCTTACAAGCAATTAATAAAGCCAACAATAGATAATAAAAAATATATTTCTTCACTATTTATGAACCTAATTCTACAATCCTATCAAATTCCTCAGGCTTTAATTGCATCACAGATAACCTTCCTTGCCTTACCAAAGAAATATCTTTTAATCTTTCATCAGCTTTAACGGTTTCTAACGTCACCGGATTTTTTAGAGACTGGACAGGAACTAAATCTACAACAACCCAATTTTTATCTTCCGTAGTTGGATCCTGATAAAACTCTTTTACAACTTTTGCAATCCCAACAACGTTTTTACCTTCGTTACTATGATAAAATAAAACTAAATCACCTTCTTTCATTTCTTTAAGGTTATTACGAGCTTGGTAATTTCTAACACCGTCCCAAAAAGTACGTTTATCCTTATTAAACTGCTCCCAACTATATTTAAAAGGTTCTGATTTTACGAGAAAGTATTGCATGTTAATTAATTTTAAATGAATTATTGAATGTTAGAATTTTGAATTATATAATGGATGGTTTAAAAATCAAAATTTAATAAAACTAATTGTCGAATTACAAATACTAATGAATAACTAACTAAAAAATAATTAATTAACTAACTAATGAATAATCTTATAAACCAATTCTTTCATTAAATCTCCTGCTTCCGTGTTTCCGGTGCTATCTACACCTTTAGATTTTAAATCATATTCCCTTAAAAGCGAGATCACTTCAAATGTTTTACCTAAAGGATAGTTTTTTGCAGCAAATTCATAATCCTTTAAAAAATATGGATTTACACCCATTTCTCTTGCTGCCTGAGATTTATCCTTAATATAATGATATTTTAAAATCTTGGTGAAGTAACCTGCCAAATTTCCCATTACCAAAACCATAGGATTTGCTTTTGGATTGGCTTCAAAATAATTTACAATTTGGTTTGCCTTAAAAACATCTCGTTTAGAAAGCGCAATTTGAAGTTCGAAAACATTGTATTCTTTACTAATCCCAATATTATCCTGAACTTCTTTTGTACCTATCTCCTGTCCTTTTGGTACATTAAGCATTAACTTCTCTAGTTCATTAGCAACTTTACTTAAATCGTTACCTAAATACTCTCCCAATAAAGCTGAAGCTGTATGATTGATATGATAACCTTTAGATTTGATAAAATCTTCTATCCAAGCAGGAACTTTATTATCATAAATACTTACAGATTCAAAAACTAAACCATTTTTTTCTATGAATTTATAAACTTTTTTACGTTTATCAAACTTGCCATATTTATTGCAAAGCACTAAAACAGTACTTTTTAAAGGATTTTCGCAATATGCTTGAAATTGCTCTGCGGCTTTATCCAATTTCAATTCTTGTGCTTCTTTCACCATCACCAATTGATAATCGCTCATCATTGGGTAACGTTTGCTGGCATTTAAAACCGCCATTACGTCTGCGTCTTTACCGTAGAAAATAGTTTGGTTAAAGCTTTTTTCGGCCTCACTTAAAATATTTTCTTCTAAATAATCGCTAATTAAATCAATGAAATAGCTTTCATCGCCATGCAATAAATATATTGGCTTTAGCTTTCTGGCTTTTATATCTTTAATAATATCTATTGCAGTCATGTTTTGGCTAAATTAAAAATATTAGTCCTCAAAAATTAGAATGTTGATAATTCAACCTTAATTTAGCAAAATGTTTAAACCAATTCCTTTAAACCTGCCGCATTATCCTTTTAAATTATCACAAAAAGACGATGTGGTTTTCATTTTTGATGAATTGAGAAAAAAGGATTTAGTGCTTACGCCAGAAGAATGGGTTAGGCAACATTTTGTGCAATATTTAATCCATCAAAAAAAATATCCAAAAACACTTATCAAATTAGAGGGAGGATTAAAACTAAATAGGCTCCAAAAAAGAACAGATATCTTAATATTTGATAAAGCAGGCGAACCTTGTGTTTTGGTGGAATGCAAATCAACAATGGTAAAGATAGACCAAAAAGTTTTTGACCAAGCAGCTCGTTATAATATGATACATAAAGTTAAATATTTGGTAGTAAGTAACGGATTGCAACATTATTGCTGTGCCTTAAATTACGATAGCAATACTTATCAATTTTTGGAAGAACTGCCAGAATGCGCTTTCAATAAAGATTGATTTTTAAATTTTTTTTTAAGAATAATTGAGTAATAACTTTAATAATAAATAAAGATAATACCTACCTAAAGAAAGTTTCGTAACCTTTAATTCTATTTCTACGTAAAAAGCTATAACCTCAAAATTTAAACTGTAAGAAATGGAACAAAGTATTTACATTAAATGCGATAAATGCCTGTTTTCTAAAAATGGTCTGTATGCTATTTTATTGGCAACAACTGTTTTGGCAGGAGTTTCAATCGCACTGAATTTTACGTTAATTATTACAGAATTAAGCTCTTATCTCACCCTTTCTATCTGTTCTTTAATTGCTGCTTTTTGTCTTTACAAACTGTATGCCCAAGAAGAGCATAATTACATTTTTATCAATCATGATGAAATTTTATTTAAACAGCAAATGCAAAAAGAGACCATCTGTTTAAAATTTAACACATTAGATTATTTTGAAACCAGATTTTCTGAAATTGTATTTAGTACTAAACAAGAAGAAAAAGTGGTTTTAAAACTCAATCGAATTGCTGATGAGAAAAAAAGATGGGAAGTAAAAGAATTCTTGAGAAATCATATTCCACAGATACGTGATAATAAGCTTTTTGTTTTAAAAACCGCTTAGATATTTTGCTTAACCTTTTATCATATTGATAAAAGGCTTTTTTATTTAGCTGGAAAATTTTTATCGATTAAAACTTGAATAACGCCATCAACTAAACCTATTTTAGGTACATAAATTTGTTTAACACCTCCCCATCTCATTATGGTTAAAAAAAGTTCGCTAGCAGGGATAATTACATCCGCCCTATCTTGGTTTAACCCTAAAATATTTATGCGATCTTTTAATGAGAAGGAATTGAGGTAATCATATTGGCCTTTTAGCTTTAAGTAGCTTAATGCCTTATTGTCTTTTTCTTCAGATAATCTAAAAAGTTTATTAATATTCCCACCAGTGCCAATTCCTATTAAACCTTTATAGTTAACAGTTTCCGTTCTTAACCATCGTTTCATTTCTTCCCAGGTTTCGGGTTTATCTTGGTTATCTAAAATACGGATGGTTCCTAAATTAAAAGATTTAGATGCTTTCATCTTTCCATCAGAAAATATAGAAAGTTCTGTACTACCGCCGCCAACATCTATGTATAAATAATTCTTTTTTCTGTCTAAAGTTTGATCTACATGGCTAGAATAAATAATATGCGCTTCTTTTTGACCTCCAATAATCTCTAAATTAATATCGGCAATTTCTTTAATCTTTTTAACTAATACTTCTCCATTTTTTGATTCTCTAAGTGCAGATGTAGCACAGGCCATGTAATCCTTAACCTTATAAACATCCATCAGATTTTTAAAAGCCACCATTGTTTTAATTAAATCGTCAGCTTTTTTATCAGAAATTTCATGGTTTAAAAAAGCGTCGTCACCTAATCTTACAGGCACTCTTATCAAAGAATTTTTCTTAAAAGAAATTACTCCGTTGTTGTTGGTAATATTTGCGATAAGTAATCTTATTGCGTTAGAACCAATATCTATTGCTGCGTATATCAAAATGTTTAGGCTTTATTTTTTAAATAATTATAGGAATCAATTTGGCTTCTTATAGGTAATGCACTCTTAATTCTTCGATATTTGTTATTGTTTAAAGCATTTATTTCCCTAGCCTTAACATTGTCATTTAATTGGATATTGATAATATCCCTAATTTCTTGTTTAATATCCGAGTTATAAATAGGGAAACCTACCTCTATCCTGTGATCCAGATTACGGGTCATCAAATCTGCTGAAAGCAAATAAATTTCTTCGTTTCCATCATTACCAAAAATCCAGATCCTGGCATGTTCCAAAAATTTATCAATAATAGAAATTACTTGAATGTTTGTACTAAAACCTTCTTTACCAGGAACCAAACAACACATTCCTCTAACAATCAAGTTAATTTTTACACCACAATTGCTTGCTTCATATAGTTTTTTGATAGTAAGCTCATCAGCTAAAGAATTCATTTTTAAAATTAGGTAAGCTTGCTTCCCTGCTTTTGCGTTTTTTATTTCTCTATCTATCATAGAGAATAATCTTTTACGGGTTTCTAACGGAGAAACGATTAAATGTTCATATCCTTTAGAAATTTTCTTCTGTTCTATATTTTCAAAAAGCTTGCTTAGTTCTTTTGTGATGCGTACATCTGCTGTAAAAAGACTATGATCGCAATAGATTTTGGCGGTTTTTTCATTATAATTCCCAGTAGCCAAATTTGCATAGTAAACGGGCTTACCTTTTTCTACCCTCGTAACCATACAAATTTTAGTATGCACTTTATAGCCAGAAATACCGTAGTTCACAACAATACCCTCCTCCTCTAGCTTATTTGTCCAAAAGATATTTGCTTGTTCATCAAACCTGGCCTTAAGTTCTACCAAGCAATGTACTTTTTTACCGTTTCTTGCCGCATTAATTAAAGCATTCACAATCCTAGAATTTTCTGCTAACCTGTAAAGCGTAATATGTATACTTTTTACCCTGGGATCTATTGCGGCCTCTCTTAAAAAATGGATGATGTAATCAAAAGATTGATAAGGAAGGTTAATGAGATAATCTTTTTGTTTAATAAGTTCTAACATCCCTTTAGAAATGCTCAAATCTTTTACCGGTAAAGGGTTTATTTTTTTGTACTCTAATTCTGCTTCACCTACGTTAGGGAAACTTATAAAATCTTTAAAATTATGATATTTATTTCCCGGGATTAAACTTTCAGAACTTAACTCTAACTTGCTAATTACAATATTTAGCATTTCAATAGGCATTGCGCTATCGTACAACAACCGCATTGGCTTACCTTTTTTACGCTTTTGTAAGCTTTTAGAAAGCGCATCTATAAATTTATCGCTTACGTTTTTATCTAAATCCAATTCCGCATCCCGCGTTACTTGGATAGAATATGCTTCTACTTCATCATATTCAAAAACAAAGAAAATTTCGTCTAAACAATAACGGATAACATCATCTAAAAGAATTATAAATTTAAGATTGTTAGTTTCTGGTAAAACTAAAAAACGATTGAGGCTATCAGGAATTTCGATTAATGCATATTTAACCTTTAGTTTTTTGGAATTGTGCGTTAATTTAACCAAAAAATAAATTACGCGATCTCTTAACTCTGGGAAGGGTTTTTTATCATCGATTATGATAGGAACAATAGTAGAAAGTATTTTTTCTCTAAAATATTTTTTAACAAATATCCCTCTGCTTACGTTTAATTGATGCTCGTTAAGGATAAATATTTTGTTTTCTGCAAGTTCTTTTATTATTTCCTCATACAAAAGATTAAATTTTTTCTCTTGTTTTACAACGATGTTTTTAATCTGGTTTAGTATTTTTTTAGGATTATAACCAAACTCTTCTTTTACTTTGCTCACCAAATTTGCCAACCTATTTAGCGTGGCAACCCTAACACGATAAAATTCATCTAAATTGGAAGAGAAAATTGCTAAAAACCTTAATCTTTCAATCAAGGGGACAGTTTTATCTGTTGCTTCTTGCAAAACCCTTGCATTAAAATAAAGCCAACTGATTTCCCTATTTATTAAAGGAGGTTTTTCTTGAGTCATGTAAATTAAAAAAGAAATCCCGAAGCAAATGTCCAGGACTCAAAACTGCAAATTATTTTGTTAATAAATTATTAAATTAAGGTTAAATACCTTAATAGTTAACCTCTTTTATATTTATTCTGAGGCCCAGCTTGGGTTGGTAAATCTGTGTTATGAGGTTTACTATCAGATTTTGATACAGGGACAGCTCTTTTGGTTCCACTTGGTACTTTTGGTGTTTCTGGGTGCGTGTTCTCGGGTTTAGTTTCTTCTAATATTGCGTCTGTTTCTTTTTGTGAAGATGAAGTATCATTAGTTTTAGAAACCGGTTTAACTACCTTTTTTACAGATGGTACCGCTACGCTTCTTTTTTTAACCGCTGGTTTTGCTGTTGCCTCAGCTAATTTTTTTGAGTTTAAATTAGGCGTTGAGCTTAACTTACTTGGTGATATTAAAGGGTTAAGGTTATTTACTGAATTTACTTTTTCAGAAACCTCTTTCTTCTCTTTATTAGCTTGCTTTAAAACTTTATCTACAGATTTGCTAACTTCCTTTTTTGCTTTAGCAACCTCTTTTTTAACAACTTTTTTTACTTTTTCTTTATCGGCTTTTTTAAATTTATCTTTTATAGAGTTTTTAACTACATCCGCTTTTTTAGATAATTTTTTGGAGATGATTTTAGTTGCTTTTTTTATCTCGCTACCAATATCTTCCGCATCATGACCAAGGCTAAAAATGAAATCTTTTATTTTTTTTGATAGATCTACTTCTATGTTAGAAATAAACTTTTTCTTGGCATCTTTGATTGCTGATTTTGATTTAGGATTTTTCATACTTTACATTTAATAAAAATTATTTTAAATTTACCTTTAATTAAATATATTATCAAAAAACATTCCAATTATGCCTACTTTCGATATCGTTTCTAAGATTGATGCCCAAACATTAGACAATGCCATAAACAATGCTAAAAAAGAAATTTTAAATCGATATGATTTTAATGACTCTAATAGTACTGTGGAGCTAGATAAAAAATCTAATCAGTTAACTATTATTACAGAAAACGATATGCGTTTAAAAGCAATCGTAGATTCTATCATTTCTAGGTTTGTAAAACAAGGTCTTGATCCTAAAGCTTTAGATTTAGAAAAACCGTTCTTTAGCGTTACCGGAAACATGATTCGCAAAGAAATTGCGATTAAAGAAGGTATTGAGAAAGAAGCCGCAAAAAAGGTGATTAAGAAAATAAAAGATTCTGGCTTAAAAGTTCAAGCCTCTATTATGGATGATCAAGTAAGGGTTCAAAGTAAAAAAATAGATGATTTGCAAGCTGTTATCTCACTTTGCAGAACAGAAGATTTTGGACAGCCTTTACAATATATTAATATGAGAAATTAATCATTATTAACTTCTAATTCTTTTATCTCCTCAATATCTAAAATATATTTATTCTGTATCAAAAAATCAAAAAGTGGTTTTGCTTCTGGCGATACCACTAAATTTTTGGTAGTTACTATTATCTTGTTCTTTATATCTCTAAAAGGATAGGTTAATAATTTCACATTACCACTAAATAAATCACTTATGTATGCTAAAAGCTCATTTGTATAATTAGCACCATAATTTTCTGATAAAAATATATGTTTAAGATTGGCTATACTAGTAGTAATTGCGACACTTTTAGGCTTACATTTTGCGAGATATTTAGCTAATTTATTATGTCTATTAAAGTTAGATATAATTACAGCATGCCCCATCTCTGTTATTTCCTTCGCTCTTTTTGCAACTCTATTCAACAATTCACCATCATCACTTTCAGCCTTTTCCATCATATTGTTTAACGTTAACTCGGCCATAGTGATCAGTTCAGCATCGCTGATTTCTAAATAAGCTTTATATTGAGTAACAGCATGGCTAAAAAGCTCGAAATCTGGTTTGGTTTTTTGGTTAAACCGAGTCCTTAAAATCATGATGTGTTGCTTGTACATAAAATCCTTTGCTTGTACAACACCAGCATTTGGTGTAAATATAGCAGCACTAGAAAAGCCTTTTTGTATCAAATATAAATTAACCAATACTTCGCTTAAATCTGCAAAAGCAGGACCGTTTACACTTATTAAATCTATTTCTACTGAACCGATGCTTAAATTATCAGCTAAGGATTCAATCATCCTTTTAGGTTCTTTGTAATAATTGAATGCAGCATAAACTAAATTTACACCTAAAATACCCAATACATTTTGTTGCAAGGTAGCATCACTATCTAATAACCTAACATGAAAAATAATGTTGTTTGATGGGCCACAAGGTTCTAACTGAAATTTGATGCCTAACCAACCATGTGGATCGTTAGACTTATTATAATTTAAAGTAGTTACGGTATCAGCGAAAGAGAAAAAAGTACGGGTTTGATAATCTGTGCTGCACAAACGCTCTCCTAATAAAGCAAACTCATGATTCAGCATTTTTTCTAATCTAGATTTAGAAACATATCTTCCAGATTCTTCTAAACCATAAATTTCGTTGCTAAATGTCATATCATAAGCAGACATTGTTTTGGCTATAGTTCCAGAAGCCGCTCCTGCTGTAAAGAAATTTCTAGCTACCTCTTGCCCTGCTCCAATTTCGGCAAAAGTGCCATAAATGTTTTCATCTAAATTTATTTTTAAAGCTTTACGGCGGGTATCTAGTGTTTCTAATATCATGTTTACAAATGTAAAATAATTTAAAGGGTATTAAAAAAGCAATCCCGACTTTTATCAAGACCGGGATGCGTGTTAAACAAATTAAACTAAAAAATTCTTATTATTATTTCTCTTAATTGGAATTTTGCTTCTTCTTTTTTTAACAATGATGATATTTAATATATCATCAACATAAGAAGAATCGATTTTTGAATGATCTAAATTTTACCAATTCATTTTTATATCCCCCAATTATTTATTTTATGATTATGTTTAACCTTATACAAACTAAATACCAAAGGTTATTTAGTAATTTTTAACGACATTATGTCGTTTTTATAAATAAAATTAATGACAATATTTCCGAATATGGATATAAAAGAAGTTTTAAAGCAGTATAAATATAAAACTGAAATTCCGATTAGGTTCTCTGATATGGATATGTTTGGACATGCTAATAACGCAGTTTATCTAACCTATTTTGAACAAGCAAGATCTAACTATTGGAAAGATATTATTAAATGGGATTGGAAAAAAACTGGGATAATTGTGGCTAAAGCAGAGATAAGCTATATTAAACCTATTGTTTTTGATGAACAGATTTTTGCTTATGTCAAAACTAGCCGACTAGGAAATAGCAGTTGGGATATAGATTACGTCTTGGTTTGTGTTAAGGATGATGGGACAGAATCCTTAAGAACACATGGAAAATCAGTTCAGGTTGCTATTGATTATCAAACCAATAAACCAACTCCAATACCAACTGAAGAAAGAACTTTGATGAAAAACTATGATAATATTTGGTTAAACGAAGTCTAAAAACCACTAATGAAAAAATTGATTTTACTCGGTTTATTATTTTTTACTGCTCCAGTTTTTGCACAACAAGTAATTCAGGATAATAATCATCAAAGAAATGAAATCAACATTACGGGGATGAAAGTTTTGGGTGGTTGGGCTTTAGCAAACATGGCAATTGGTAGCGTAGTCTATTTTAAAACATCAGGAAAAAATAAATACTTTCATCAAATGAATGTGTTTTGGAATGTTGCAAATTTAGGTTTGGCTACAGCTGGATATTTTGGAGCTAAAGCAGACTTAAACCAACAATTAAATTTGGCAAGATCAATAAATGATCAACATAAAATAGAAAAGATATTATTATTGAATGCAGGTTTAGATGTTGGTTATATGGCAACAGGTTTGTTTTTAAATGAAAGAGGAAAAAATAGATCGTCCGATAGACTAAAAGGATATGGAAACTCTTTGTTATTACAAGGAGCTTTTCTTTTAATTTTTGACTCTGGAATGTATGCCATCCACAATCATAATGGAAAAGGTTTAAACAAAGCATTAGAAAAAGTAAGTGTTAATTTTGATGGTGAGCAACTGGGTCTGAGATATAGATTTTGACTATATAGCGTACAAAGTTTTTTAGGTAGGATATTAAGTTAATTCTCAAAAGCTTAATTTTTCTTAATTCCTTATTGATTAAGAATCAATCGCAGATTAAAATAGTTTAAATCACTATTTTCTTGATTTTAAGATTAGCAGGATTAAACCTATCAAACCCAGATTAGTGAAATTTAATTAGCTTACAATCGTAAAAATTAATGTCAAAAAATTATACTGGTTAGTTTCATTAGTGACAAAAAACAAAACAACATAGCAAACCTCCACATTAAACAATTGTTAATACAACTAGAATTAAAAACTTAATTCTTATTTTGAGCAATAAATATAACAATAGAAGCATGTCAAATCATAACGGAAACTCCATTAAGCAAGTACTCTTGCAACTCATATCAAATGTTTTCGAGCAGTCTGGAAATAAACCACTTAACCATAGGCAAGTAGCCAACGTACTTAACATTATAGATCCCGCATCTAAAGCAACCATTTTAGAAGTTTTGGAAGACGAAACCAAGAATGGTGTTTTTTTAGAAGTAGGGAAAGGGAAGTATAAAATGCATGAAGTAAAAGCTTTTTTATCTGGTAAAATATCCATGGCAAATGATGGCTCTGCATTTTTAATACCAGATGATGAGTTTGAAAAAGACATTTATATTGGTCCTAGAAAGCTTAGAACCGCATTACATGGTGATATTGTAAAACTCCATGTTTATGAAAGCAGTAAAGGCAAACGCAAAGAGGGTGAAGTAGTGGAAATAGTGAAAAGGGCGAAGATGGAATTTACGGGTATCATAAAAATATCTCAACATTTTGCTTTTTTTATTCCTGATGATCGTAAAATGCTCCACGATATTTTTATCCCTTTAGAGGATTTGAATGGCGCAAAAAACGGAATGAAAGCTTTGGCTAAGATTGTTGATTGGCCTGCAGGAGCTAAAAATCCGGTTGGCATAATCAAGAGCATCTTAGGGAAACAGGGTGAAAATAACACCGAGATGAACGCTATTTTAGCTGAATATGGTTTTCCGTTATCCTTTCCCGAAGAAGTTGAAAAAGAGGCTCAAGAAATATCAACAGAAATTACCCAGAAAGAAATTGCAAAGCGAAGGGATTTTAGGGATGTAACCACTTTTACTATCGATCCTTTTGATGCAAAAGATTTTGATGATGCCATTTCATTTAAAATATTAGAAAATGGCAATTATGAAGTTGGAGTACACATTGCGGACGTTTCCCATTATTTAATTCCAGATTCTGCATTAGATAAAGAAGCTTATGACCGTGGAACCTCAGTTTATTTGGTAGATAGGGTTATCCCAATGTTACCAGAAGTTTTATCAAATGGTTTATGCTCGCTACGCCCAAAAGAAGAAAAATATTGTTTTTCTGCAGTATTTGAATTGGATAAAGAAGCTAATATTCATAACCAATGGTTTGGTAAAACTGTAATTTATAGTGATAAAAGATTTGCCTATGAAGATGTTCAACAAATTATAGAAGCGAAAGATGGAGAGTTTAGCGAAGAAATTCTTACTCTAAATGCCTTAGCTTATAAATTAAGAGAGAAAAAATTTAAACATGGCGCCATCAATTTTGAAAGTACAGAAGTAAAGTTTAAACTTGATGAAACTGGAAAACCTATTGGTGTTTATGTAAAAGAACGTAACGATTCTCATAAACTGATTGAAGATTTTATGCTTTTGGCTAATAAGAAAGTAGCCGAATTTATTGCTAAAAAAGGAAAAGGAAAGCACAAATACACTTTTGTTTACAGAGCTCATGATACGCCAAAACCAGAAAGCTTAAAAGCATTCGCAGAATTTGCTGCTAAATTTGGCCATAAAATTTCTACAAAAACAGACAGAGAAACAGCAAAGTCTTTAAATAAATTAATGGCTGATGTAGAAGGTACAAAAGAACAAAACGTACTGACGTCTTTAGCCATCCGCTCTATGGCAAAAGCTATTTATACTACAAAAAGTAGTAGCCATTATGGATTAGCTTTTGATTTTTACACCCACTTTACCTCTCCAATACGTCGTTATCCAGATGTAATGGTGCACAGACTT
>JACMNZ010000437.1 GCA_014378285.1 Pseudopedobacter sp. | reverse complement strand
TTTGTTTTTTAGAAAGTTGAAAAGTGAACTTCATTTGGTGTTTGATGCTTATTTTATTAGAAATAAAGGCAATTTTTAATGGCTGCAAAGATATAGAAAATAGCTAACAAAGTAAATTTTGCATTCGTTAAATAAGATTAGTGATTTGCAGAAATAATTATTTTCTTTCAACCTGTTCTTCTTTTTTTGCACCTAGTAACCCTAAACTCATTATAATACTTGTAGCCAGAATAATTAAAAATAGCAGACCAGTTTCTACACCATTTATCCTCATTTCTTTGGGCAAATTATAAAATAATAATATACTGATTAATCCTCGAGGAGTGATAAAAACTGAAGGAGTTAAAGGTGTTTTAGCAACAAACTTTAAATAAAGTAGTCGTATTAAATACATTGCTCCTAAGATAAGTAGGCCATATTGTATTAAAGTAAAATCTTTAAACTGATCTATAATAATTGTAAAACCAAATATTACAAAGAAAAATGTACGTATAATAAATGCGCTTTCCGCTGATAGTTGATGTAATTGAACCAAATCTTTAGAAATGTTTGGATAAATAAAATACTTTCTAAACAACGGAACACGGATTTCATCGGCATTATTTAAAAATAACCCAAATGCTAAAACAATAATCAAAGCAGATAAATGAAAGCTTTGCCCTATGGCATAAACCAATACCAGAATTGAAATAATCAAGAAAAATTTGATGTGATGGCTTATTCTGCCAATTAAATAAAGTAACAATAAGCAAGAAATGGTTGCAAAAAGAATGATCAATATTAACTCTATACCTAAATTGGTAAAAGCAGCTACATTATAAGAATCGTTACTAATGGCAAAGTTGAAAAGGATAATACCTGCAATATCTGAAAACGAGGATTCATAAATTACAAACTCCCTTTGCGCTTTATTAATTCCACTTACAGAAGGTATCGCAATTGCAGAACTGATTATACTAAACGGAATTGCGTTTATAAAACAGAGATAATAGGAGTAAGAAGTGACCTCATGAAGGATAAAAGTAATAGCTGCTACAGTTACCAACAAGATAACAACTGCAGAGAAAAATGCTTTTTTGATAAACCTATTTTTGTCACTATCATATTTTAAATCTAAAGCACCTTCAAATACAATTAATATAAGCCCTACTGTACCTAAAGTTGGTAATATTTTTAAAAAATCAAATGTTTCTATACTAAAATAAACAACAATTTGTTTAAGCCCAATTCCTAAAAAAAGCAGCAATAAAACAGACGGAATTTTGGTCTTTTTGGCAATCATATCAAACAGATAAGAGAAAATTACCAGTCCGCAAAGAAGTATTAATATGGTATATGTAGTCATAAAATTGTTGCTACTGCAATTGCTAAGATAAATGAATTTTAGGATTATGAAACTTATAAATCACTAAAAAAATTAGTTCTTTACAAAATAATAGCAATTAAAATAATTAATAATTAAGTTATTTTCTTAAGTTTGCGTACTTCACGTCTTCTAGTCTCAGAAGACAATTTTCTTTTTAAAAATCAAAAACTAATATTATGCACTGGATTGATGCCAGCATTTTTATATTGTATATGATAAGCCTTGTTGCTATCGGTTTTCATTTTATGAAAAAAAATCAGAATGCTGATGATTATTTTGTGAGTGGAAGAAACATGACCCGCTGGCATATTGGTCTTTCTGTTGTTGCTACCGATGTTGGTGGGGGTTTTTCAATTGGTTTAGGAGGCCTAGGTTTTGTAATGGGCCTTTCAGGATCATGGATGTTATTTACTGGATTAATTGGCGCTTGGCTAAGTGCCGTAATCCTCATCCCTAAAATTTATAAGCTTGGCAGCGATAGCAAATTCATGACCTTTCCTCAGGTTTTTAATCATTTTTTTAATGGAAAAGTTGCTTTTATTGCTGGAATCATCTCTGCAATAGGATATTTAGGTTTCACCAGTTCGCAAATACTAGCAGGTGCAAAATTAGCTTCCGCATCTTTTGATGGATTGAGCATGACAACCGCTTTGGTAATTATGGGTGGCATTACCGTTGGTTATACAGTTTTAGGCGGAATGAAAGCAGTAATTTATACAGATACCATTCAATGGATTGTATTAATTGGCGGATTGTTATTTATTGGTTTGCCATTAGCTTATTATGCTGTTGGCGGTTATGAAGTAATCGTAAATACTTTAGGCCCTCAGTTTTTCTCGTTAACCAATGTTTCTTGGCAGCAAATTTTAAATTGGACAATAACCATTATCCCGATATGGTTTGTAGGAATGACACTTTATCAAAGAATATATGCAAGTAAAAGCGAAACAGAGGCAAAAAAAGCTTGGTTTATAGCTGGTCTTTTTGAGTGGCCAATTATGGCTTTTATGGGTGTTTTGCTAGGTTTATTTGCAAGGGTTGCTGCAGAACAAGGAATGTTTGCAGGTATCGGTTTTGCAACTCCAAATGCTATGGACCCAGAAATGGGTTTACCCTTATTATTAAAACAAATATTGCCCATAGGTTTGTTAGGCATCATGATGTCGGTTTATTTTTCTGCTATTTTATCTACAGCGGATAGTTGTTTAATGGCAGCCTCAGGTAACGTTTTAACAGATATTATTTCTGTATTGAGGAAAAAACCTTTAAATGATATTCATCTTTTGAGGCTATCTCAATATCTAACTTTTGTTTTAGGTTTAATAGCTATTTTTTTAGCCTCTATGATGGAAAACGTCTTGAATATGATGCTATATAGTTATGCATTTATGGTTTCGGGTTTGCTAATTCCTTTACTAGCAGCTGTATTTTTTAAACAAACAAATTCAAAAGCAGCCTTAATGGCAATGCTGGGTGGCGGCTTTACTACATTGTTTCTTACATTATTTGTAAAAAACTTACCATTAGGTTTAGATGCAAACCTATTTGGGATTACGGTGTCATTATTGTTATTCTTTATTGGGTTATTGGTTTTTCCTCAAAAAGAGTCAACCTTAAAAATTAATTAAATGGAATTTAAGATTATAAATAAATCAACAAAAGAAGATAAAAATTTTACTAATGATGCCATTGCATCTTTTTTAGAAGTTCATTTAGGCCGTTATGGAGATAAAAAAGCTGATATTTTAAAATGTATTGCTTATGTTTTTGATAAAGGTGGCGCAATCACTTTAGGTATAGAAAATGATCAAATAATTGGTGCAGTTGTAATTAATGAAACAGGAATGAAAGATTACATCCCAGAAAATATTCTTGTTTACATTGCCGTACATGAAAACCAAAGAGGTAAAGGCATGGGCAGCAAGTTGATGAATAAAGCCATTGAAAATGCTGAAGGTAGCATTGCTTTGCATGTGGAGCCGGATAATCCTGCAAAAAAATTATATGAGCGTTTAGGTTTTACCAATAAGTATTTAGAGATGCGTTTAACACGATGAATCCTGTTTTAGAAAATCTCGTTTCGATAAGAAGGCACTTGCATCAATACCCAGAAATTTCTGGTTTTGAAGAAGAAACAGCAGAATTTCTTTTAACAGAATTTAAAAAGCTAAACTCTTCAGAAATTATTGAAGAAATAGCTGGTTCTGGTTTTTTGGTTGTTTTTGATAGTGGAATAGCTGGCGATTCGCTTTTATTTAGGAGCGAATTAGACGGTTTACCTATACAAGAAACCTCAGAATTGCCATATAAATCTATCAGAAATGGTAAAGGTCATCAATGCGGACATGATGGGCACATGACAATTTTGTTAGGTTTGGGGCAGTACTTATCTAAGTATCCGATACAAAAAGGGAAAGTAAGTTTGCTTTTTCAACCTGCCGAAGAAACAGGAGAAGGTGCAGCAGCAACTATTAATGATGAAAAATTTGTCGCTCTAAAATTTGATGAAGTTTTTGCGCTACATAATTTACCAAGTTGTGATTTTAAAGCTATCGTTGTGAAAGAGAACGCTTTTACAGCAGCGGTAAAAAGTGTGGTGATTCAGCTAGAAGGGAAAACCGCACATGCCGCAGAGCCAGAAAATGGAATTAATCCTGCTTTGGCAGTAGCCGATATTTTGCAGAAAGTGGAAGCTTTAAACTTCAATCATCCAAAAGATGATGATTTTAAATTAGCGACTTTAATCCACGTAAATATTGGGAGTTTGGCTTATGGAGTTTCTGCAGGCAATGCAGAAATACATTACACCATTAGAAGCTGGAGCAATGAAAATTTAGATCATCTGATATCGAGTATTTTAGAAATTGTGGATGATATAGCTGCAAAGCATCGGCTTAAAGCCAAACACTTTTTCTTAGAGAATTTTTATGCAAACATCAATAACAAAAACAGTATTGATGTGGTAAGAAAAGCGGCTAATCATCTCAA
>JACMNZ010000436.1 GCA_014378285.1 Pseudopedobacter sp. | reverse complement strand
CTATTTTATAATTGATGATAATTGAGCCTCTGTTATTTTTACTGTAGGATTAAAGCCTTGACCACTTGCATATTTCAACAAGCTATATCTTAGTTGTTTTGCCTCAATACGATTATCCAGATTATGAGTGATATCCATTGAACATACAATCAATTTTCCTTCACCCATCCTAGCTTCTATTACCGAGGCCATCTTTCTGTTTTTAAAAAAATTATCGATTACCCTTACTATTGGTTGCTCAATTTGTGGTAAACTATCAATTATCATAGTTTTAGAATTTGTAATTAAATCCCACCATTGCCAATTTGAGTAAAACTCTGTTGGGAATGCGTTAAAAGCTGGATGCACGGGATTACATAAAATACCCATGGTACCTGGTTGGTTTGGAAAATGCACAGGACTCCAAAACACAGATGTAAACCTTCCATCTACCCCTATAATTTGGGAGGTGTCTGGATTGAGTATTACAGTTTTCCCTAACGATAATGCTTTAAATGCTTCATCTTTTGAGGTTGTAAATAATACCGTGTTATTGATACTTTTTTGTTCCGCTGGGTAAACCCAAATTGTCCAATGATTTTGGTAAACAGTGTGAGGAATACTTATTTTTATTTTGAGGGCTTCTGCCTGTTTTATTTTGCTTAAATCAAGATTAATATCTCCCAAACTGCTGGCCCCAAAGCCAATTTTTGTTTTAGGTAAAATGCCAGAAAACATAATTAATCCACTATTGGTTGTCACTTCATAGTGTATTTCAGCATCCAATATCTCACTACCGAAATTGGAAACCTGCACTGTTGCATTAAAATCTTCATTATTTTTATAGGAAGCTTTTTCAAACCTTAACAACGGAACTACCGGGGAACAAAAATTCCTGAATTCACCCGGTGTTATTAAACCTTTGCTATCCCAAAATGCATCTAATAAGCCAACCAATGCAGTACCTTGTCCAGAAAAATCATGTAGATCTAGCAACTGAAAGCCACTAATATTAGAGGTTTTTAATGCCCTTTCAATTTCTTCTTTATAAAGATTTACAGCAAATTTACCGCTTGCTAATGTAAAAGAATCAGCCAAATGTATTAGGTTTTTCTTTTGCATGTCATGCCTTACCGCTTTAAAGTTTAAAGGATCTAGTACGCCAGTATATTTTTTGATCTCGTTTAGGTTAGGAAATACAGAATACTGTCCAATTTCATGCGTGATTATGGGTATAGAAATACCTTCTACAGATTTTCTATAGTCGGTAATGAAGTTTGGTTTTTCACTATTAAAAACACCCTGACCGCGTACCCAACCTTTAGCAGTGTATTGGGTAATAAAAAAATCGTCATTAGGCTCTGGCCATTTACCATGGTTGTTTTGAAAAGTAAAGGTGGTAGCTGTATAAAACCTGCGATTATCTTGTTCTTTTAGCTCGGAAACTAAGTTATTAAGCCAGTCAAAATCACCCTCAAGCTCATTGCCTAAGCTAAAAAAGCAGAAAGATGGGTGGTTACCATAATTCTTAAGAATATTTTGAGCTTCCGCTTTTAAAAAAGCTGAAGTGGTCTTATTTTTTCCAATATTTAATTCCCACAATGGAAGCTCAACTTGTAAGTACAGGCCTAGAGAATCAGCTACACTAAATGCAGCTTCGGGCGGACACCAAGAGTGAAAACGAATATGATTCAACCCGTAATTCTTAGCCGTTTCAAAAACTTTTACCCAGCCGGCTTTTTCCATTGGCGGATGACCTTCTAATGGATAGATGTTACAGTCAAGAGTTCCGCGTAAGAAAATACGTTTCCCGTTTAAGGACAAATGGGCATCAATATTTCCTAATTTCCTAAATCCAAAATTCGATGCTTTTTGAACTATAATTTTCCCTTTTTTATCCAGTATTTCAATACTTAAACGATAAACCTTTGGGCTAAATTCACTCCATTCGATTACCTTTTGAAGCTGAATTTCTGTATTAATTTTATTTTTAACAGCATTTAACGGAAAACTTTTTGTTTCTAAAATTTGGTTACCGTTCCAAACTTTAATGATTACAGTTTTCTTTGAAGATGTTTTATTATCAATATTGGTGTTCAACTTAACCATCTTTGTAGCTAAATCTGAATATATTCTAAGTCCTTCTATGATTGCATCTTTTTCAACAATTAAACGCATATCACCAATTACGCCATTCCAAATAATTTGTGTACCGTCTGTATAAGCATGCGCCATATTATTTAAGCTTATTTCATGTTGTTTAGAATTGTCAATTTTTAATACAACAGTGTGCTTACCCGCTTTTAAAGTACCGGTATTGAATCTATGAGGTGCACTTAAACTTTCTTGTGTGCCAATCAACTTGCCATCGATGTAACAATCCGTTTTCCAAATAACACGCTCTAAAAATATCTCGCCATTTTCAATATTTTTTGAAATGTTTATTTCTTTTTGATACCAGGCTATACCAACATAACTATGCTTTCGGGTAAGCTTAGTCATTATCTCCTTGTTTAAAACAGTGGAGTCCAAACTTGGCTTCGAGCCTATTTTGGCGTCATCAAGTGTGCCAGGGAGTAATATACTTTGCTTTCCAAAATCTTTTTGATGCTGCCAGTTCTCTTTGCTGCCATTATCTAAGGAGTCAATTTTTACCTTCCATTGGCCTTTAAGTGTTATATCCTGAGCAAAAGCTGATGAGAACAGTAAAGTAATGGATAAGCAAAGAAATAATTTTTTCATATTTTTTATTTATAATTCCCAACTAAGGTAACTACCGATTTTCCAGGTATTGCAATATTGCCAGCATCTACTACAGATTTGGATAAACTAGCTGTAACACTGGTAGTATAGGCTGCTAATTGTTTGTTTGCCAGATTTAAAGCTGATGGATCTATGGCGAATTTTTTACCTGAAGCTTCCATATTAATAATTACGATCACTATTTTTTTGTTGACTTTATCTTTATATGCGGTTACCATTTGTGTTGCTGCGGCACTTGTTACATCTTTAACCGTATTTAAAGAAGCACTAATTCTTACCATCCCTGGCCTTATAAAACGCGAATAATTACCGAAACACCACAACTGCTTAGAATCTGATACTATTCCATCCGTTTTAACCGCATTTAAATCAAATCCTCCAGAAGGATCATTAATATAAACCAATGCATCACTATAATTATATGGGCTAACGGCTAGCCACCATTGCCAAGCACTTACATTTGCTATTGCCAAGTCATGGTGTATAACTTTT
>JACMNZ010000435.1 GCA_014378285.1 Pseudopedobacter sp. | reverse complement strand
TAATCAGATTGCTATCAAATTTTCTGAAAACGGAGAATTGGTACAAACTATTGGGATACCTTTAGATAGTAACACTTTACACAGTATAAGCGAAGCAATAAAAAAATCTAGTTAATTTTTTTAAATCCCATGGGAGCCAAATTTTGTATTTGTGAAAACTCTTTGTCTCACCAAAAAAACATCCCCTTAACCAAAAATTATTTCCTTAGCTGGGCTTCTTTTTCAATAAGCGATTAATCTTAAAAATCTTTATATGGTTTTTCTTTTTGATATCCTCTCATGTAAGAAATAAACAGGTTTAGTGGCATTTATAAACAAATGAATGTGATATCTAGAGGTATGATGTTCACATCTTTCAAATCACATCCTTTCCATTGCAAAAGAATATTTATATAATTTTTTAAAGCAATTCCTTAACTAATCCTGCTAAAATTTTATAACGATAATTTAGCGTCCAAACTATAAAATTGGCTATATATCCTTTTAAAAATATCATTTAAATTTAAACCAGTCTACTTTAAAAGATGTTGAATCATTAGTTGTAAATCTTAGCCAAACAGCGTGGATACCACTCGCCTGTTGTATTTTTGCCGTGAGCTGCAATGGCAAGTTTCCTTTTGTATTGTCAGGGATTTTTATCGCACCAATGGCTGAATTCCAAGCATTATCTAAAACAATTTCTACAGTACCGGATGAGTTGCCAGGTGTAACGCTAATCTCCACACTATTTGCCCCTTCCTTAAAATCAATATATTTATAGCCTGCGTAATCTCCTTTTTTTATCTGCGTTAAAGCTTCATTATCGTTAGCTATAGCTTCAATTCTTACATTTCCGTAAAGTAAACAAGCTCGTTCTGCATCTATTTTTTGTTTCGCATCCAAAGGATCTCCTGCGCCTTGAGTAGTCATTTCCACTTCTGTTATGCTACCGTTTGAATTAAAATTAATTGGTTCAACACAAGCTTTTCTCATGGTATTGCTACCGTGGGTGGAGCGATGATAAAATACATACCAATGATTATTAAATTCTATTATAGAGCCATGATTGTTCCAATTTGCCGGATCAGCGTGATCGTTATCAATAATTACGCCTCCATACTCAAAAGGCCCCATTGGCGATTTACTAGTAGCGTAGCCTATGCATGTTGGTCTTCCAGCCCTTCCCATGTGCGTATAAATAAAATAGTAAATGTCATTTCTTTTAATCATGTATCCACCTTCGTGAAAAAAATGTTCTTTTTCTGTAATTACATTGTCTTTTATTGTAGCAGAATCAATTTCTGTCATATTAGATTTTAGCTTCGCCATTTTTGCTTGAAACTGTCCCCAAATATAATATGCCTGTCCATCATCATCTACAAATACAGCTGGGTCTATTTGATTTCGTCCGTAAAGATTAATAGGTTTTGCATTAGTAAAAGGTCCTAATGGAAATTTTGAAGAAGCTACACCTTCCGTAAAATTATTATCTGGCTGGCAGTAATACAAGTAATAAAGTCCGTTTTTATACTGTACATCCGGAGCAAATAACAAAGCGTCATTATAAGGTACTTTGTCATTATTTCCTTTAGAATCAAAAGAGTTTTTGGTAATCGTCCAGGTTTTTAAATCAGTGGTGGAAAGTACATCATGCTGGTATGAACAATAATAATTTGGACTTTCATCTGTTGAGCCATAAACATAAAGCTTTCCATCTTTCCAAACGTGAGTCGCTGGATCTGCAATATACACACCGGGCGGCACTATTGGGTTTTGAGCTTTAACATTGGCTATCACTAAGACCACAAAAATCAGTAAGATTAAATATTTTTTCATTTGAAAATAGGATTTTGGATTTTATTTAAATTTTAAGAATATTAAATATTTACCGCTTTAATCCATCTATTAATCATTATAAATTAATTTAAACTTCCTTTTAAAACAACTAAATTACAAAAACCGTCAAACTACGCGGTCCATGCGCCCCTAAAACCAAACTCTGTTCTATATCGGCTGTTTTGGATGGGCCAGCTATAAAAGCTCCATAACCGTATTTTTTATCTGCTATCCGCTCGTATGCAACATGCATAGTGGGCACCACATCTTCCTTCTTAACAATAAAAACCAGATGCTGTGGAATAAAGGGTAACAATCGCTCCCTATAAAGTTCATCATCCAACCAACAGGCTCCGTTCTCTGCAACCGCAAAATGAGTGGGCAAAATCATGAGCTCTACATTTGCCAGGTCGTGATTATCAGATCCCAAATATCTTTCCGAAATTGTATCCAGTTCCCTTACCACAGAAACCACTCTTTTTCCATTTAGCTCAAAATCGGTCTTTATCCGTTCTATAATCTGTCCGTAATCCTCAACCTTATATACCGTAGAACCAATTCGCTCAACAACGGCTATGAAGTTCTTCAAATTCTGTTCTGTACTATCTTCATTGTTA
>JACMNZ010000434.1 GCA_014378285.1 Pseudopedobacter sp. | reverse complement strand
TCCCTTTAAATTTTTAACTTTCCAAGCAGCATTTGCTAAAAAATGGAAACTATCTCTTTTAGATTTTAAATCAATTTTCGGATAATTGTTCCAATCTAATCCGTTGTAAACAAATTGTTGAGAGCCATGCCTTTCAGCATGATTTTCACTCAAAAAAACACATTGTTTATCCAATTTAATCCCAAAAGGGATATTCCCATGTATGGTAACTAAATAAGGCTTTTTTAATTCCTCATTAGGAGAAAATTGAAGGTGAACTAAATCAACATCTTCTGGTATTTGTAGATTTAAGCTTTGATTGGCATCGTAAAAAAGAACATTTGCAAACCCACAAACCGAACCTTTTGAAACTAAATAGGTTATTTGGTGACCTAAATCACTTAAGCATTTACCCAAATCCCAAATTACACGCTCTGTTCCTCCATATAGTATAGCTGGTATTTTAAATGGCGCAACAATTAAAATATGAAGTTTTCTATTCTTCTGAATAAACATGTCGGATTGCAGGCCTTAAATTATATGCCGATGCCATTACTTCACCATAAGCACCTGCTGTACGTAAAGCTATTAAATCTCCACGTTTTGTTTCGGGCATTTCAACTTCCTTTCCAAAACAATCAGAAGATTCGCAAATTGGGCCAACAACATCATAAGAGATTTGAGTATCAAGTATTGAGTATTGAGACTCTTCATCTTTCGACTTTATACTTTCTACTTTTAACTTACTTATATTCTCTATCTGATGATAAGCTTGGTACAAAGCAGGACGCATTAACTCCGTCATGCCGGCATCAATAATTACAAAATTCTTTTTTATTCCGTTTTTAATGTATAAAACTTTGGATATTAAGCTACTGCATTGTGCAACCAAAGCTCTTCCTAATTCAAAATGAACTTCTTGATGGGATTTGATATTCAAGAAATCGGCAAAAATCTTAAAGTAACTTTTAAAATCTGGAATGGCATTTTCATCTGGATTTTGATAATCCACACCTAAACCACCGCCAACATTTAAAATTTTTACTGGCATTCCACGCTCCTCAAACCATTGTTGCATTTCGTTTACTTTAATACAAAGGCTTTTAAAAACATTCATGTCCATAATTTGCGAACCTATGTGAAAATGAATACCCAAAAACTCTAAATTGTTACATTTTTTTAGCATTTCAGAAACAAGAGGTAAATCCCAAGAGTTGATACCAAATTTATTTTCATCTAAACCAGTTGTTATGTAATGGTGAGTATGCGCATCTACATTTGGATTAATCCTGATAGCAACTGAGGCTTTTTTATTTTTAGCACCCGCTAATTCGTTAATCACTTCCAGTTCTTGAACAGATTCTACATTGAAGGCAAAAATATCATTATCCAAAGCAAAATTAATCTCTGTATCAGATTTACCAACTCCCGCAAAAACAATTTGTTTTTTATCGAACCCAATCTCAACTGCTTTTTTTACTTCTCCACCACTCACACAATCCGCACCAAAACCTTTTGCTTTAACGGCCAGTAAAACCTTATTGTTAAAATTAGACTTTAAAGCAAAATGAACATGAAAACTATGTTCATCAGCAGCAGATTTACAATCGCTTAAAGTTTGATTTAAAAGTTTTAAATCGTAATAATAAAATGGCGTTTCTTTATCTATAAAAGAACCAACAAGACGCTCATCAAACATTTTTTTCATCTTTAATCAAATAAACGGTTATGTAAGCTTCTTAACGTTTCTGTTTTATCTTCACCTTTAATTAAAAAAGAAAGGTTATGCTCACTACCTCCATAAGAAATCATTCTTAAAGGAATATGTTTGATAGATTCTAAAATCCTTGAGCCAAAACCATGAGAACTTGCAGATAAATCGCCAACCACACAAACAATCGTTTGGTTAACATCTACTTCTACAATTCCAAAATCGCTAAGATCTTTGGTTATTTCCCCTAAATATTTGGTGTCATCAATTGTTACAGAAACAGCAACCTCAGAAGTTGTAATCATATCTATTGGCGTTTTATACCTTTCAAATACTTCAAAAACCCGACGCAAAAACCCATAAGCCAATAACATTCTACTACTTTGAATTTTAATGGCAGTAATACCATCTTTAGCAGCGATAGATTTAATTTTTCCTTTTTCGCTTTCGCTCGAAATAAAAGTACCGAAGGCTCCTGGGTCCATTGTATTTAGCAACCTTACAGGGATTTTATATTTTTGCGCTGGAAAAACCGATTGTGGGTGCAAAATTTTAGCTCCAAAATAAGCCAACTCAGCAGCTTCATCAAAAGAAAGATGAGAAATAGGTTTTGTTCCTTTTACGATACGAGGATCATTATTATGCATCCCATCAATATCCGTCCAGATTTGAACTTCTTCTGCTTTTATGCCTGCACCAATTAATGAAGCAGTATAATCACTACCACCACGGCGCAAATTATCAATCTCGCCGAAAGAGTTTCTACAGATATAACCTTGCGTAATAAACAAATTATTTTTTGGCGCAGCATCAAGTAACGGAGTCAATTGCTCGGTAATATAATCTACAATTGGCTCATTATCAG
>JACMNZ010000433.1 GCA_014378285.1 Pseudopedobacter sp. | reverse complement strand
CAAAATCTTAAATCCCAAACTTAAATGCATCAGATTTTGTCGCTGCCCATCGTTTTTATTAATGTCTTGCAAGCTTGTTTCATACCTTAAATCAACAGAAAAATTCCCCACATCTACACCAGCGCCAATCTGGCCATTGGTCACAAAGTCTCTATACTTGTAAAAATCTGGATTAGTGGCTTGTGCAAATGCACTGCTGTTATCGTCTAAATTAAACTGGAAAGACGGCCCAGCCATAATTCTAAAGTTTAACTTTTCTCCCCCAAACTTGGTTCCTAATAACAATGGGACATCTAATGTGGTAAACTTTTGTTTTTCCTCCGCGGTGCTAGTTCCGCCTAAACCATTAATTTGGAATTTTAAATCAGCACCTTTGGTACCAATATAAGCTTCGGGTTGCAAATAGAATTTATTTCCAATCCTAGCCCAAGCACCAACTTGGTAACCTAAAACTCCAGATTCTTCAAACTGGTTGTTTTGGGCTTTAATGGTGTTATAATTTAAACCTGCTTTTAATCCAAGATTAAATTGAGCAAAAGCCCCAACAGAACTCATTGCAATAACTGCGACTATTAATATTAACTTTTTCATAACTTTTAATTTTGATGTTCACTTTTTAAAAACTCAAATTCAAAAGAAATATTGCAAGTTCAATTATTTTAAAAGCAAATTTCTTGCATTAAAATCCCGATAGCCGGGTTGTACGCACTCGCTTTTTTAATGAAGAAAAATCATTAAAAAGAGCTCAAAAAAATGCTTCCACCCCGTTTATTTAACAAAAACCTTTTGTTCTTAACCAAAAATAACCTTTATTGTGAAAAAAAATTACGCAAAGGTTAAGATCCTATTTATCATAAAATAGAGAAAACCCTTATTCACACAATTTTTCTTAATCCTGATTTAATATCTTTACCTCAACCATGAAATACTACAGTTTTACAGACCAACCATTCAACAATCCTGATGAATTTTTTATGCTTGAAGCTTTAAAAGAAGCTCAGTTAGCCTTAGAAGCAGATGAAATTCCAGTTGGCGCTATAATCGTTTCTAAAGGAAAAATAATTGGGAAGGGCCATAACCTTACACAAAGATTAAATGATGTTACCGCTCATGCAGAGATGCAAGCATTTACTGCTGCTGCAAATTATATTGGGGCTAAGTATTTAGCAGATTGTACTTTATATGTAACTTTAGAACCTTGCGTTATGTGTGCCGGTGCGGCCTTTTGGACACAAATTAGCCGAATTGTATTTGGCGCTCCAGACCCTCAACGAGGTTTTTTAAAACATTCAAAAAGCATACTTCATCCTAAAACAGAATTGATTGGCAACATTCTTGAGGTTGAATGTAGTAAGATTGTTAAACAGTTTTTTTTAGAAAAAAGAAAAAAATCTTAACATTGAGCTGAACAAAAACCGATTTCGGCTCTTATCTTTAAAATAATTATTATTTAACTTAAAACAACATATATTATGGCTTTTGAATTACCTGCGTTACCTTACGCATCAGACGCATTAGAACCAAACATTGATAAACAAACAATGGAAATCCACCATGATAAGCATCACGCTGCTTATGTAAATAACCTTAATGCTGCTTTAGAAGGTAAAGGTGATGTTGGATCTATCGAAGATATTTGTAAAAATATTTCAAAACATCCTGTCGCTGTTAGAAACAATGGTGGCGGCCATTATAACCATTCATTATTTTGGACAATAATGGGCCCTAATGGCGGTGGAAACCCATCTGGGGATTTAGCGAAGGCGATTGATGAAGCTTTTGGATCTTTTGATAAATTTAAAGAAGATTTTTCTAAAGCTGGCGCTACTCGTTTTGGTTCTGGTTGGGCTTGGCTAATTGTAGGTGCTGACGGTAAATTAGCGGTTACATCAACTCCCAATCAAGATAACCCATTAATGGATATTGCAGAAGTAAAAGGGACTCCAATTTTAGGAATGGATGTTTGGGAACATGCTTATTATTTAAAATATCAAAACAAACGTCCAGATTACATTGCTGCATTTTTTAATGCAGTTAATTGGGATGAAGTTTCAAAAAGTTTTGCAGCTGCAAAATAATTTTGGCATTATTTTAAATGATTTAAAGCGGAAGGGAATAAATCTTTCCGCTTTTTTTATATGTTATGAAAAAATATACATTATTAAGCTTTTTTGCCCTATTTACCATGCTTTTAAGTAGTTGTTCTCTTGTTGAGGGAATTTTTAAAGGTGGGGTTTATGTTGGTGTTTTTATAGTGGTTTTTGTGCTATTTATTATCGGTTTCTTAGTTTTTAAACTTTTTAAATAATATGATGAAAGCTGCTGTTTTAGAAGGAATAAACCAAAAGTTTATTTTAAAAGAAGTTTCTAAGCCTCAACTAAAATCGGGTGAAGCCCTAATCCAAGTAAAAGCTGCTGCTTTAAACCACCGGGATAATTGGATAACAAAAGGAAAATATGCGGGATTAAAATTTCCGATTATTTTAGGCTCTGATGGTAGCGGAATTGTTGAGGAAGTTTTTGATAAAGAACATCAAGGTTTAGTTGGGCAAGAAGTAGTGATAAACCCTGGAGCTAATTGGGGTAATAATGAATCTTTTCAAAGTCCTGATTTCAAAATTCTTGGACTACCTGAAGATGGAACTTTTGCAGAATATGTAAAAGTTAAAGTAGAGAGTATTTATCCAAAACCCACTCATTTAAGTTTTGAAGAAGCGGCTGCTTTTCCCTTAGCAGGATTAACTTCTTACAGAGCTTTGTTTACAAAAGCTAAGGCAACAAAAAAAGACACTATTCTAATTGTTGGTGTAGGTGGTGGTGCAGCAACTTTCGCTTTGCTTTGGGCCATCAATTTAGGCGCAGATGTTTACGTAACCTCAAGCTCAGAAGAAAAAATACAACAAGCCATAAAAATAGGGGCAAAAGGAGGGGTTAATTATACTATAAACGATTGGGATAAAGATTTAAAAGAACGCTCAGGTGGTATCGATGTAATTATTGATAGTGCTATTGGAAATGGTTTTGAAAAGCATTTTACTTACATAAATGCAGGCGGAAGAATTGTGTTTTTTGGCGCAACCGCAGGCGATTTACCAGCATTAAATGCAAGAATAATTTTTTGGAAACAAATCCAGATCCTTGGAACCACAATGGGTACTAATAAAGACTTTGAAGACATGCTATCCTTTATTAATAGGTATAAAATTGTACCAATTATAGATCAAACATTTTATTTAACAGATATTGATAAAGCTATACAAAAGATGGAGGCTTCAAATCAGTTTGGGAAGATTGTTCTTACTCCTTAATATTTACTGGCAACATCTTTGTTTAAGGACAATAAATAACTAATAATGAATTTAAAAAGAACATTTGGAGCCATATTAACAATTCTGGGAATAGTAGGCCTAATTTATACTGCAATAGGGTTTTTAAATAACTCTGGAGATACAAAAGCAATTATTGTTGCTGGCGTTTTAGGTGTTATATTCTTCTTTACGGGAATTAGCCTAGTAAGAACAACTAAAGACGAATCTTAGAAATTAAAGATCAAAAAAAATCCCGCTTAGGCGGGATAGTCTTTTAGTTGTTATTAAGTTGACCTTTTAAGGATTCTAAAATCCTGCCCCCTTTATAAAAATATCGTTGCCAATAAGCCTCTTCTAAATTAGAAATCATAACCCCTTTGCTAGAGGACGCATGTGCAAATTTATTATCGCCAATATAAACACCAACATGACTAATTGATTTACTGTGGATTTTAAAGAAAACTAAATCACCTTCTTTTAAATCGGCTTTATTGATAGGGTTAACCATACTAAAAATATTTCTAGAATTGGTTCCTATAATAGTGTTAAATGTTTTATCATACAATTGAAAAGCAAAACCAGAACAATCAACACCTTTTTTAGTATCACCACCAAAATGATATGGCGTACCCAGCCAATCATAAATAAACTGGTACATTTTGGTATTACTCGTAGCAGAAATTGCAACTCCCATTACCTGTGAAAAAAATTGACTTGCTAAATTGTCGGGATCAGAAACTTCGGTTTTTGTTGGGTTTGATGAAGGAGTAGATTTTGAATTTTGTGCTTTTGTAGTTAATGTAAAGCAAACTAAAAGAGTAAAAATTAAGATTTTCTTCATTAAAAGTGTTTTTTATGTTCTAAAAATACGAAATCTTAGAACGGACTAAACAAAATAATATTTTGCGATTGTGCGAAACTAAGATTAAAGTTTGGTTTACGCAAGTAGAAAATAAAAGTTTTGGACTTTTTTGGGACAATTAATTACCTCATTAAACAAATAAAGAATTTGTGGGTTTTATAATTGCTTAGATATTGATAGATTTGCTTTCCCATTATTAGAATTTACAAATGAGTTCAATTGCAATAACAAAAGAGACATACCTATATTGGTATGAGATGATGCTGCTACTTAGAAGGTTTGAAGAAAAGGCAGGACAATTATATGGACAACAAAAAATCAGAGGATTTTGCCACTTATATATCGGACAAGAAGCGGTACTTGCGGGCACTATGTCGGCAACTAAAGTAAATGATAGTTTAATTACAGCATACCGAGATCATGCTCATCCAATCGCAAAAGGCATGTCGCCAAATGCGGCCATGGCTGAACTTTACGGAAAATCAACGGGTTGTTCTAAAGGAAAAGGTGGCTCTATGCACTTTTTTGATAAAAAAAATAAGTTTTTTGGGGGTCATGGTATTGTAGGTGCGCAAATTCCTTTGGGCGCAGGTATCGCTTTTGCGGAGCAATATTTAGGAACTAACAATGTTAACGTCTGTTACATGGGTGATGGCGCTGTTCGTCAAGGAGCTTTAAATGAAACCTTTAACATGGCTATGCTTTGGAAAATCCCAGTAATTTTTGTTTGTGAAAACAATGGTTATGCAATGGGAACCTCTGTTGCTCGAACTTCAAATACAACGGATATTTATAAGCTAGGTTTAGGTTATGAAATGCCTTGTATGCCGGTTGATGGTATGGATCCGGTTGCGGTACATAATGCAATGGATGAGGCGGTACAAAGAGCTAGAAAAGGAGAAGGGCCAACCTTTTTAGAAATAAGAACCTATAGGTTTAAAGGTCACTCTATGTCTGATCCACAAAAATATCGTACTAAAGAAGAGGTGGAGGAGTATAAATCTAAAGACCCTATTGAAGTAGTTAAAAATCATATAGTTAATGAAAAATGGGCAGATGAAGTTTGGTTTGAGGAAATTGCTGCAAAAATAAAAGCTCAGGTAGAGGAATCGGTTAAGTTTGCAGAAGAATCTCCATTCCCAGAAGTAGAAGAACTTTACAAAGACGTTTACGCACAAAAAGATTACCCTTTTATAAAAGATTAATTTCAAACACATATTATATTTAATATAAAAATGGCTGAAGCAGTAAAAATGCCCAAAATGAGTGACACCATGACTGAAGGTGTTTTAGCAAAGTGGCATAAAAAAGTTGGCGACAAAATTAAAGCTGGAGATGTAATTGCAGAGATTGAAACCGACAAGGCAACTATGGATTTTGAGTCTTTTCAAGAAGGTGTTTTACTTTATGTTGGTGTAGAAGAAGGAAAAGCCGTTCCTGTTAATGGAGTTATCGCTGTGATGGGAGAGGAGGGCGAGGATTATAAAACCGCATTAGAAGAGGATAAAGCTACTGTAGTAGAAGAAAAGAAAGAAGAAAAAGTCCAAGAAAAAGAAGAACCGAAAAAGGATAAACCAACTGAAAAAGTTGATCCTTCTAACATTCCGGCCTCTGTTATAAGGATGCCCGCTTTAAGTGACACCATGACTGAGGGCGTTATCAATAAATGGAACTTTAAGGTTGGTGATAAAATTAAATCTGATGATAGCTTAGCTGATGTAGAAACTGATAAAGCAACTATGGAAGTAGTTGGTTATGAAGAAGGAACATTACTTTATTTATCAGTAAAGGAAGGTGAAGCAGTGCCTGTAAATGGGATTATAGCCATCGTAGGTAAAGAAGGAACCGATATTTCTCCTTTACTAAATGATGCACCACTAACAGAAAAGAAAGAAGAGAAAATAGAAGAACCTAAAGCCGGTGCAACGCCTGATGCTGTAAGTGCTCCAAGAAAAGAAGAACCGCTTACCGCTACAGTGAAAGAATCATCATCAAACGATGATAGCAGAGTCAAAGCATCGCCTTTGGCTAAAAAATTGGCAGAAGATAAAGGCATCAATTTAAATGATGTAAAAGGTAGTGCAGAGGGCGGAAGAATTGTAAAGAAAGATATTGAAGAATATAAGCCTTCTGAAAAACCAGCAGAACAATCAAAGGAAACCTCTAGCGCATTTGCTGAAAAAACAGTAGCACCAGCACCGGTTATTCCTCAATATATTGGAGAAGAGAAATTTACAGAAAAACCCGTTTCGCAAATGCGTAAGGCAATCAGCCGAAGCTTAACAGAAAGTTTATTTACCGCTCCGCATTTCTATTTGAACATTAGTGTTGATATGGACGGTGCAATGGCGGCTCGGACTCAAATTAATACGATTGCTCCTGTAAAAATTTCTTTCAATGATATTATAATTTAAGCGGTTGCAATTGCTTTAAAACAACATCCTGCTGTAAATTCATCTTTCAGAGGAGATAAAATTCGTTTTAACGAACATACCAATATTGGAGTTGCCATGGCAATAGAAGACGGTCTCTTAGTTCCGGTAGTTCGTTTTGCCGATGGTAAAAGCCTATCTCACATATCAATGGAGGTAAAAGATTTTGCACAAAAAGCGAAAGCGAAAAAATTACAGCCAAAAGATTGGGAAGGCTCCACATTTACCGTTTCTAATTTAGGAATGTTTGGTATTGATGAGTTTACATCTATTATCAATACCCCTGATGGCGCAATTTTATCAGTAGGTGCTATCCAACAAGTTCCTGTTGTAAAAAACGGAACTGTAGTGCCAGGAAATATCATGAAGTTAAGTTTAGGTTGTGACCATAGAGTAATTGACGGCGCAACTGGAGCTCAATTCTTGCAAACATTAAAAGCTTTGTTAGAACAACCAATAAGGTTATTGGCTTAAGGTAGAGTTATATTATATTTAAAACCTCGCTCAAAAGGCGGGGTTTTTGTTTTGCTACGAATTTCAATAATCTGTGGCTTAGAGCTTTAATCTTATTAATCCTAAAATACTTTTAACCCAGATCCAGACAATTTTTTTAATGCAAATTCACTAATAAATACTAGTCTGAATTTGATAAAACAACACTAACCAAAGCCTTATAATTTAATCCTAAAATCCTTTTATTCTTGATTCTTATTTAGACAATTTTAATTAATTGTAATAATTTTTGCCGTATACCCTTCACCAATTTTATGTTTAGGTTTAGTTGGATAAAAAACATTAGCGGTTATGATTGCCGCTGGGAAAACAGAAAACACTGCTGAAAAAGCGGTTAAAGCTGCGCTGATATCTGCTGCATTTGCGGCTAAAGCCGCCCCTGTTCCAATCACAGCAAAAGTTCCTAAAAAAGTAAAAAGCTCTGAAGATTTGTTTACTTTTTTTATTCCCACCAAATCATCGAAATTTAAAATTATCTGTTTTGCTGTT
>JACMNZ010000432.1 GCA_014378285.1 Pseudopedobacter sp. | reverse complement strand
GTTGAATATAATGGTCAAATACTTTCTATAAACGGAGCTGGTTTTGTAGATTATAGTTTAAGGTCATTTTTTGGCAATGCATCAACACATAAAAATGTAGATTTTTACACTATAGATGGCGATTTTGTTACAAGCAAAACAGGTTCTTTATTAGATATTAAGGGGAAATCTGTTGTGTTTGTGGAACTTAATTCTCCAAATCTTGATTTAATAGAAAACGCTACTTATAATTTTATTGATGATAGTAAAGATAGTGGTTTAAGTAACAGTGAATTAAGCACTAAATATGCTGGAAAATACTTTTTTTCTAACGCTTACGTAATTGCAAGTACACAAAGTGCCTCTTTGTTAACCTTTAGCGAAAATATTGATGTTGTTTCTGGAACCGTAAAAATTAACGGTTTAAAACCTAATTACTTAATCACTTATGATCTGGTTTTAGAAAACGGAAAAACATTAAAAGGCAGTTATGCAGGGAATTTTCAAAGTTTGTAATATAGTTTTAGTTGTTTTAATTGGTTTAGTAAATCCGCTTCTCATAGGAGCGGATTTTTTTATGTCTTATAAACTCAAATCAATTTTTATCCGTAAACTCAACAATTCTGTCATAAAGTTTATTCCAACCAAAAACCATTTGGGTAATCATACCAATATGTTTTTTTCCTTCAATCACTTCTAAAGAAACTTCTTTGTGATCTGCTTTCATTTTTTGTTCAAAAATTGGAGTTTGCATTTTAATTGCTGGGAAGGATTTGCCTCCTACAAACATCAAATAAGGATTATTGATATTATCTATCTTATACATTGGCGAAGCATCTTTCCAAGCCCTTTCATCACGACTAAATACCTTTAAAAATCTAGGAACATATTCATCATCCGTATTTATTTGTGCTTTTAAATATTGATCAATATCCAATCCAAAAGGATCATCTAAAATCACTCCCTTAATAGGATTTTTAATTCCTGCTTTAGCAAAATATTTTGGATCTTGGTTAATTAAGGCGGCTAAATGTCCGCCTGCAGAATGTCCCATTAAAAATATTTTATCAGGGTTACCACCGTATTGTTTAATATTTTCTTTTATCCATTTTACCGCTTCTGCACAATCATAACCCATTTCTTGATATTGGGCCCGTGGTGATAAAGGATAATTAATAGCAACAAAAACTTTCCCTTTTCTAGCAAAATTTCTTCCTAAAAACCAATACGTATCTTTTTTACCGGTATCCCAAGAGCCACCATGTATAAATACAATCACATCATGTAATTTTTCTTTATTATTAGGACGGTAAACATCTAACAGATTTAGCTCGCCTTTATCGGCGTAAGCCAGATCTTTAATTTTTTTAGAACTTAAACAAGAAGATAAAAGGGTTGCCAATATGATGGAGAGATAGGTGATTTTTTTCATGAATGTTTTTAATGTGGATGTTAGATGAAAGACACAAGAATAAAGATGCTGATAGAATTGTTAATAAAAATAGATGTTTAAACATTTTATCAAGTATTAAGCCAAGGTTTTATTTTAAAGAAAAGGATTAAACTAACTAATCAACGGGTCTTTTTCTTTTTTAAAATGATTATAGACCAATATATCTAATAATTTAGGGAAAAATTTCTGCATAAAAACAGTCAGTTTACCTTGTCCCGTCATTATTAAGTCTCTTTTTCTGTGTACCACACCATCAACAATGTTTTTAGCCACTTCTTCTGCCGACATCATTTTGTCCTCTTCCATAGAAGATTCGCCTTGAGGTTTTGCCTCACTATTTAAAGCAACGTTTCTAATGTTAGAGGCCGTAAAACCTGGACAAGCAACCATAATATGGATATTATTCTTCAGATTTTCGTTTCTTAAAGATTCTAAAAAACCGTTCATGGCAAATTTTGAAGCCGAATAACCTGTACGCCCTGGTAAACCTTTGTAACCTGCAATAGAAGAAACTCCAACAATAGAACCCGAATTGTTTAAAATCTGATCAAAGGCATATTTTGTACAATAAACAGTTCCCCAAAAGTTAATGTCCATTATTTTTTTTATAACATCAATATCCAAATCTTTAAAAAGAGCCCTCATAGATATTCCAGCATTATTTACCAAAATATCAATTTTACCCATAGAAGAAATGGTTTGGTTAATTAAATCCTTACAATCTTGTTCATTGCTTACATCCGTTTGGACTGCTAAAGTTCTGACATTATATTTTTTATGGATGTTATCTGCAATTTCACAAAGCTTTACATATTGCCTAGCTGCCAAAACTAAGTTTGCGCCTCTTTTTGCAAACTCGAAAGCACAAGCCTCTCCTATTCCGCTAGATGCGCCGGTAATAATGACAACTTTATCCTTTAAATCCATTTTAAAAATTAAAAAAATGCTTCCTCACAAAAATAAACATTGCACCATAAAAACTTTTGATATATCTAAAACTAAATTTTTTGGTGCTTTGTCCTTTAAAATGTATAATGTAGGTCTCTGGAAAATAATAGTTCTTAAAACCTGCTAATTTTAATCTGTAGGATAAATCAACATCTTCGCCATACATAAAAAAAGCTTCATCAAAATAACCTGTTTTCTTTAAAGATTGTTTTCTCAACAACATAAAAGCTCCCGCCAAAATATCAATTTCTGCTGTTTCATACTCGTTAATCCAACCCATATAATATTTATTGAAAATTTTTGACTTTGGAAAAATCAAATGCAATCCAGTAAATTTGGATAAAGAGACCCAAAGTGTAGGCAAACCTCTTTTAGATTCTGGTAAATATTTTCCTTGCGCATTAATCATCCTAACACCCAATCCGCCACCATCTAAATGGTTATCCATAAATAAAATACTCTTTCGTAAAGTATCGGCACTGGTAATCGTATCCGGATTTATAGCTAAAATATATTCTCCATTAGATTGCTCAATGGCTTGGTTGTTAGCCACAGAAAAACCAACATTTTTTTTGTTGATGATTAATTTAACTTCAGGATATTTCTGTCTAACCATCTCTACCGTAGCATCTTTAGAGTTATTATCAACTACAAAAAGCTCATAATCAATACCAACGGCAGCATCAATCAAAGAATCTATTGCCTGCTGCAAAAGATCTCTAACATTATAGCTAACAATAATGATGGATAACTTCAAATTACTTAGATAACGAGTTTTCGTAAGGCACACGGGTAGTGATAGATCTTCCAAGAGTCAATTCATCTGCATATTCTATTTCTCCGCCAAAAGCGATTCCTCTTGCCAGGGTACTTACCTTTAAATTCTCTTTGTGTAGCTTTTTATTAAGATAAAATATGGTCGTATCGCCTTCCATTGTTGCACTTAGGGCAAAAATAATTTCAGAAATATCTTGACTTTGAGTTCTTGCTACTAAATGTTCTATCGTTAAATCTCCTGGACCAACGCCATCCATTGGCGAGATTAAACCATTTAAAACATGGTATAAACCGTTATACTGGTTAGTGTTTTCTATCGCCATTACATCTCGGCTATCTTCTACCACACAAATTAAACTATGGTCCCTTTTATTTGATACGCAAATATCACAAATGTCCAAATCAGAGATATTGTTGCAATTTTTGCAAAATTTGATGTTATTTTTAAGATGAATAAGCGTGTTTCCAAAACGTTCTACAGCAGCATTATCTTGATTGAGTAAGTGCAAAACCAAACGCAAAGCGGTTTTCTGACCAATCCCAGGTAAACTCCCAAATTCATTAACGGCATTCTCTAAAAGTTTAGAGGAAAAATTCATTTTGCTAAATTAAAAATTTAATGCTAATTAGCGACTTGTTAAAATCCTTAAACCTTATAAAAAAAAATTAAAAAGATGTCGCCAAATATTCTCTTAGCTTTTATTATTGGCTATTTTGTTATTTTAATTTCTATTTCATTTTTTACCTCCAAAAAAACATCAGATAATTCTACATTTTTTATCGCCAATAGAAATTCTAAATGGTATTTGGTAGCTTTTGGGATGATTGGGACTGCTTTAAGTGGAGTAACTTTTATTTCCGTACCGGGGCAAGTTGGTGCTTTAGACGGGCATCAATTTGAATATTTTCAATTCGTTATAGGTAATGCCTTGGGCTTTATAGTGGTTGCTACCGTTTTGTTACCACTTTATTACCGGATGAATTTAACCTCCATTTATGGTTATATCGAAAAAAGATTAGGAACCGTAAGCTATAAAACTGCAGCAGGTATATTTTTGATGAGCAGAACAATTGGCTCGGCATTTAGGCTTTATTTGGTAGTAATCGTTTTACAGAAATTTATTTTTGATAGTTACGGCATACCGTTTTTCGTCACCGTATTAATATCGCTTTCGCTGATTTGGCTCTACACTTTTAGGGGAGGTTTAAAAACCATCATCATTACAGATACTTTACAAACCGTTTTTTTGGTATTATCCGTTTTATTAACCATATACTTTATTTGTGATAGTTTGAATTTAGGCTTAGTGGAAGCTTTTGAAACCGTAAAAAACAGCGGCTATTCTAAAATATTTTTTGTTAACGATTTTTTAAGCAACCGTTTTCATGTGAGTAAGCAATTAATAGGCGGAATGTTTGTCACTATTGCAATGATTGGTTTAGATCAAGATCTGATGCAGAAAAACTTGAGTTGCAAGAACATTGGCGAAGCACAAAAAAACATGTTCACCTTTAC
>JACMNZ010000082.1 GCA_014378285.1 Pseudopedobacter sp. | reverse complement strand
GTGTCAATTGCATCGTCATCGGGTTTAACGTATCTAAAACCTTTTGTTCTACGGCCATAGCCTCTGCTTAAAGTAGAAAGTTTAAAATCGTTTTTTAGTTGAGAAATCAAATATTCTACCATCGGCGTTTTCCCCGAACCACCAACTTCTAAATTACCAACAGAAATTATTGGAATATTAAAAGATGTGCTTTTAAAAATATCCCAGTCGTAAAATTTATTCCTAAAAAAAATGATGATCCCGTAAAAGATGGAAATGGGTAAAAGAAGCAATCTAAAAATGTTCATTCTTTACAGATAATAGCGTAAAATTAAGAAATAAAAGGAATTACCTTGCCGTATAAAACCGCTAAATTTTAAGTAGTTAAGTTTAAAGCGGGTCAAAAAATTATTAATAAAGCTATTACAATGAATCATGATTTATAAATTGACAGACTTTAATGTTATATCCAAAAGCTAATTGACAAGTTTTAAAACAATTTGCTTTTTTTATTATTGATTTTAAAAACATGTTAGAAACATAAACCATGAGAAATTACATGCTATTAATACTGTGTTTGTTGTTTAGCCAAGTTGGTTGTACGCAAACAGGTAAACAAAAAACTAAAAATCAAGAAGACAGTATTTATCAATATAAAAACCCCAGTAAAGATGGTACTGGTAAAGTTTATGAAGGTAGGGAGATTTCTTATGTAATGGATGCTTCTGGAGCTAGTTGGTTAGAGCGTAACACTAGAAACCAAGAAGAAAATACAACTCTTGCGATTAGTAAATTACCAATCAACAATAAAAGTGTAGTCGCAGATATTGGTGCGGGCAGTGGTTATTATACTTTTAAAATAGCGCAAAAGGTAAACGAAGGGAAAGTTTATGCAGTTGAAATTCAGGACGATTTTGTTAAATTATTAAAAAAAAACCAAGAAGAAAAAGGTATAGAAAATGTACAAATAGTTAAAGGAACCGAACAAAATCCAAATCTACCTGCAAATTCTATCGATTTAGCCATTATGGTTGATGTTTATCATGAGTTGGCTTACCCTCAAGAAATGTTGTCGGCTTTAGCCAAAGCTTTAAAACCAGATGGAAAGATTTTATTATTAGAATATAGAGCCGAAGACCCAGATATAGCGATTAAAGAACTGCATAAAATGAGCGTAAAACAAGTAAACAGAGAAATGGAAACTAACGGTTTTAAACTTTTTAAAAGAGAAGAATTTTTACCTATACAACACTTTTTGATTTATAAAAAAGTGAGGTAATAAGTTGTTATTAGATTGGTTTTAAAAGTAAAAAATATTGGTTTTATAGAAAAGTAATATCAATTAAAACCTTCAAATTTTTTAAAGATTTTAATTGATATTGTAGGTTAAAATTTTAGCCTATTTAAATAAAGTATTCAATAAACCGGCAAGTCTAATTCCTGCTTTTTGCATCCTTTCTTTATAAATTTCTGAGTGGTTTGGGTAATAAGTATAATCAAAATCAGCATTTTGTTCAGCTTCTGCATATAGCTTTGTAGCAATTTGGTACGATTCAAATAACCAAACAGTTACATTATCACTTTGCCATTTCTTGATTTTCGCATCGCTTACATTATCAAATGCTGTAGCCATTTCTGTAAAGCTAAAACCATTGTATTCTATTAAACCACTATCCCAAAGTGAATGAACATTGGTCCCCTTTCCCCTAAATTTTACTTGTATATCATTACCGCCTTTATCCTCGGCTCTACCAACATGAAAAGGTTGGTGTATATCTCCAATTAGATGAATAATAAATTTGAGTGCAAATACTTTCTCGGCCTTTGTGCTTTTGGTATCTCTCAATTGCTTTTCCATTTTTAATAAAGCATTGTAAACATTTGCACCAGTATCAGCTTTTAAAGCTGCCACATATTCCTTGTAATTTAAACCTTGTTTTAAATTGATATAATGCCAAGGTGCAGTATAAGAAAACTCTTTTACTGATCTAACATCATCAGCATAAGTGCTTACTATAGGCATACTTTCGGTTCCTAATAAAACAGTTACTGCGTTTTTAGCTTTTAAAGTTAAATGATTTTCAGCAATTTTAGCTATTGTTCTATGGCCAACAACTCCCCAAGAAACTAAGGTAAAGGCAAACAAGATTGCAGCAACAGAGAAAACATATTTCGATTTCATATTTTAAATTTTGTCTGTAAATATAAAGTAAGGAGTTTAAAACTTTAAAGATAATTGCTTATATAACATTGTATTTACATTGATTTTATGTTTGTCAAAATTTTAATGGTAAAATAGGGTTTAACCTCAAAATTCTTATCTTTATTTTTTACCAAAATTCAATGTTATGTTAAAAGGATTTTTTAAGGTTCCTACACCTACCAACGAACCAATTTATAGTTATGCCCCAAATACCAAAGAAAGAGCGTTATTAAAAGATGCTTTGTCGGCAGCAAGAAATAAAGAAATTGATATACCAATGTATATTGGTAATGAGGAGATTACTACAGAAAATAAAGTCGCTTTGCGTCCACCGCATGATCATAAACATGTTTTAGGATATTTTAATTATGGAGATAAAAGCCATGTCAAACAAGCAATTGACGCAGCTTTGGCAGCAAAAGCAGGTTGGGAAAATTTAGGATGGGAGCACAGAGCTGCCATATTTTTGAAAGCTGCAGATTTAGTAGCCACAAAATATAGATATGAATTAAACGCAGCAACCATGTTGGGGCAATCAAAAAATGCCTTCCAAGCAGAGATTGATGCTGCTTGCGAGTTTATAGATTTTTTACGTTTTAACGTAAGCTATTTGGCAGATATTTATGCACAACAACCTCCAGTTTCGCCAAGTGGAGTTTGGAATAGATTAGAACAAAGACCTTTAGAGGGATTTATATTTGCTTTAACTCCTTTTAATTTTACGGCTATTGCCGGAAATTTACCTGCTTCATGTGCTTTAATGGGAAATGTTGTGGTTTGGAAACCAGCTGATACACAGGTTTACGCTGCAAACGTAATCATGAAAATTTTTAAGGAAGCTGGTGTACCAGATGGTGTTATCAATTTAATTTATGCAGATGGACCAGAAGTTGGAGAAGTGATTTTTAACCATCCTGATTTTGCTGGAATACATTTTACAGGTTCTACAGTAGTATTTCAGCACATTTGGAAAACTATTGGAAATAATATCCATAAATATAAAAGCTACCCAAGAATAGTTGGCGAAACTGGAGGTAAAGATTTTATCCTTGTTCATCCATCTGCTGATTGGAAAGCCGCAGCAACGGGAATTGTTAGAGGATCTTTTGAATATCAAGGACAAAAATGTTCTGCTGCATCACGTAGCTACATTGCTAAATCGCTATGGCCACAAATAAAAGAAATGATGTTGAAAGATATTGCTTCTTTTAAAATGGGACCAACGGAAGATTTTGGCAATTATATAAATGCCGTTATCGATGAGAAATCATTCGACAAACTAGCAAAATATATTGATCAGGCTAAAGCTGATAAAAATGTAGAAATTATTTGTGGTGGTAATTACGATAAATCTGTGGGTTATTTTATTGAACCAACCATTATTGTTGCCAATGATCCAAAATATACTACCATGTGCGAAGAATTATTTGGACCAGTTTTGACTATTTATGTTTACGAGGATAAAGATTTTGAAAAAACCTTAACATTGATTGACGAAACTTCGCCTTATGCTTTAACAGGAGCGATTTTCTCTCAAGATCGATATGCGATTGAATTGGCTTCTGATAAATTGAAAAACTGTGCAGGTAATTTTTATATCAATGATAAATGTACCGGAGCAGTAGTTGGGCAACAACCATTTGGCGGAGCTAGGGGTTCTGGAACTAATGATAAAGCAGGTGCGATGATTAACTTGTTACGTTGGGTTTCCCCAAGAACTATTAAAGAAACTTTTAATCCTCCAATAGATTATCGTTATCCATTTTTGGATAAAGAATAGAAGATAATTGATGGATTAAAGCTCAGGATTTTTATAAGTTCTGAGCTTTAATTATTCTCTTTCTAAGGTTTTAATATCTTTAACCAACTGCTGGGCCTCTAATTCTAAAGTCCCATTATAAATTCCTCTTATTTTTTTGTTTCTATCAACCAATAAAATATGCTCGGTATGTAAAAATTGAGTACTGTCTTTTGTGAAACCTAAATCTTCTTCGGCAAAGTAAGATTGACGGGCTAATTTATAAATTTCAACTTTTTTACCTGTTAGTAAATGCCAATTTGGAGCATCAATTTTATTTACTT
>JACMNZ010000431.1 GCA_014378285.1 Pseudopedobacter sp. | reverse complement strand
GGTCTTATCCTAAAAAATAATTTCATTTTTCTATCTTTGCGGCTTCAAACAAAAAACTTTAATGAGCCATTCTGTAAAAATCAAAAACGCCTTAATTTCTGTGTATTACAAAGATAATTTAGAACCAATTATCCATCAACTGAACAAATTGGGAGTAAAAATATATTCTACTGGCGGTACCGAAAAGTTTATTAAAGATTTAGG
This sequence comes from Pseudopedobacter sp., assembly GCA_014378285.1. Taxonomy (GTDB): domain Bacteria; phylum Bacteroidota; class Bacteroidia; order Sphingobacteriales; family Sphingobacteriaceae; genus Pseudopedobacter. Next base: position 3,169 of record JACMNZ010000431.1, on the reverse strand, counting down.
TGTTGATGTAATTCCTGTAGAAGATTTAACTTCATATCCTTCAATTTTAGGCGGACGAGTAAAAACTTTACACCCAAAAGTTTTTGGTGGAATTTTAACAAGAAGAGCACACAAAGGTGATGAAGCGCAAATTGAAGAATATGATATTCCAGAAATTGATTTAGTAATCGTTGATCTTTATCCTTTTGAGGAAACCGTGAAATCTAAAGCTTCAGAACAAGACACGATTGAAAAAATTGATATTGGCGGAATTTCCTTAATTAGAGCGGCTGCAAAAAATCATAACGATGTAGTTATCATCGCTTCAAAAAATGATTATAGCTCATTAAACAACTTATTAGAAACACAAAACGGAGAAACTACTTTAGTACAACGTAAGGCTTTCGCTAGAAATGCTTTCAATGTTTCTTCCCATTATGATACTGCCATATTTAACTGGTTTAACCAAGATGAAGATGCGCTAACCGTGTTTAAACAATCAGAACAGAAAGCTTCGGCTTTACGTTATGGAGAAAATCCTCACCAAAAAGGCTATTTCTATGGCGATTTAGAAGCCATGTTCGAGAAATTGAACGGCAAAGAATTATCCTACAATAATTTGGTGGATGTTGATGCAGCTGTTGCCTTAATTGATGAATTTACAGAACCTACTTTTGCCATTTTAAAACATACAAATGCATGCGGAATCGCTTCTCGCCCGCAAATACTAGATGCTTGGAATACTGCTTTGGCTTGCGATCCGGTGTCTGCTTTTGGTGGGGTTTTAATTTGCAACGGAGAAGTTGATGAAGCTACTGCAACAGAAATCAATAAGCTATTTTTTGAGGTTTTGATTGCTCCCTCCTACTCGGCGGAAGCAGAAAAAGTGATTACTTCTAAAAAGAATCGTATCATTTTAAAAAGAAAAGACGTTGCTTTACCTGGCAAACTATTTAAAACCTTGCTAAACGGAGTTATCGAACAAGATAAAGACAATACAGTTGAAGGTATAGAACAAATGACAGCCGTAACGGATAAAAAACCTACTGAGCAAGAATTAAATGACCTTTTCTTTGCGAGTAAAGTGGTAAAACATACTAAATCTAACACCATTGTTTTTGCTAAAAACAACACTTTAATAGCCAGCGGAGTTGGACAAACATCAAGAGTTGATTCATTAAAACAAGCTGTTGTAAAAGCAGCAAGTTTTGATTTCGATTTAAAAGGAGCTGTAATGGCATCAGATGCATTTTTTCCTTTTCCAGATTGTGTAGAATTGGCGGCAGAGGCCGGAATTACTGCTGTTTTACAACCAGGTGGCTCAATAAAAGATCAAGATTCTATTAACATGGCTAATGAAAAAGGTATTGCAATGGTTACCACTGGCGTTCGTCACTTTAAACATTAAAATTTTCTATCTTACACAATAAAATAGATTAGACATAAGTAATAATATCTACCTATTTTTACAAAATTTAAAACCTCAACAAAAATCATCAATGGGTTTATTCAACTGGTTTACACAGGAAATAGCAATAGATTTAGGTACCGCAAATACCTTAATTATACACAATGATAAAGTAGTAGTAGATGAACCTTCTATTGTAGCTTTTGACAGAACAACTAATAAAGTGATCGCAATTGGTCGCCAAGCCATGCAAATGGAAGGTAAAACTCACGAAAACATCAAAACTGTTCGTCCACTTAAAGATGGTGTGATTGCAGATTTTAATGCTGCTGAACACATGATACGTGGAATGATCAAAATGATAAACGGTGGTAAAGGTTGGTTTTTCCCTTCATTAAGAATGGTAATTTGTATCCCTTCTGGTATCACCGAAGTAGAAAAAAGAGCCGTTCGTGACTCTGCTGAAATTGCAGGTGCAAAAGAGGTTTATTTGATACACGAACCAATGGCTGCTGCAGTAGGTATTGGTATTGATGTGGAAGAACCAATGGGAAACATGATTATTGATATAGGCGGTGGAACAACAGAAATTGCAGTTATTGCCCTTTCAGGGATTGTTTGCGATCAGTCTATACGTGTTGCCGGAGATAATTTTGACTCTGATATAGTAAATTATATCCGTCGCCAGCATAACATTATGATCGGTGATCGTACTGCAGAGAGAATTAAGATTGAGGTAGGTTCTGCATTGCCAGAATTGACAGATCCACCGGCAGATTTCGCCGTTCAAGGTCGTGATTTAATGACAGGGGTGCCAAAACAAATTACGGTTTCTTATACAGAGATTGCTCATTGTTTAGATAAATCCATCTCTAAAATTGAGGAAGCAATTCTGAAAGCTTTAGAGATTACCCCTCCAGAACTTTCTGCCGATATTTATCAAACAGGTATTTACTTGACAGGTGGAGGGGCGTTATTACGTGGTTTGGATAAGCGAGTAGCTTCTAAAACTAAATTGCCTGTTCACATTGCGGATGACCCTTTGAGAGCGGTTGTTAGAGGAACAGGGATTTCATTAAAAAATATTGCAAACTTTAAGTTTTTAATGCAGTAAGGTTAAGGCTAAAGAATCAAGTAGCAAGATACAAGACAACAAATAATGATAAGCAAGATTGGAAACGGTCTTGCTTTTTTTGTTTTTAGAAAAGCAGAATTTTGGTTTTTCATCAGTACTAGTTTCTCTCTAATTCACTCGCACTTTCCTGCAATTTTTCCGTCAAATCAGGTTTATTTAAATAAGTGATGTGTAAATAGCTTCAATTTAAAATTTCTATATTTAAATGTCTAATAGTATATAATTTTAGATTGAAATTTATATTAAAATATTTGGATATAATATCGAGAACTGAATGGGAAAGAAACTTACGATTTACATGATTGATGGAACTGCTTATGGCCCAAGACTAGGTGAGATTGGAAATTGGGTTGGAAAAGCTATTTATAGTCCAAGAGCTGCAGTAAATAAAATTATAAATCGAACAGAATTCGATAATCCAGGGATTTATTGCTTGAAGGGCGATCCAACCGATGAAGCATTCGACGAAAAAATATATATCGGTGAAGCGGAAAATATTAAATCTAGACTTAAACAACACTTAAGTGACCCCAACAAAGATTTTAAGGAACTGATATTTTTCGTAAGTAAAGATGAATTAATCACTAAATCTCAAATTAGATACTTAGAATCAAGACTTGTACAACTCGCTTTAGAAGCAAAAACTG
>JACMNZ010000081.1 GCA_014378285.1 Pseudopedobacter sp. | reverse complement strand
GGCGGCATGTCAAAACAAAAACACAGACAAAGCTTATTGGAACGTTATCAGATTTTTAAAAATTATTATGGCTTTTTCCCTAATCTTTTAAACCACTTTATTATTGGCTTAAACTTAGCGGGCTATTATCTCAAAAAAGGGAAAACTAACGACTAATTTTTAATTGGTTCGATCTGGAAAAGTTTATCCCACTTTTTGCCAGTTACAAAAATTCTGTTCCTAACTTTATCATAAGCAATCCCATTAAAAACATCATTATCAGCGTCGGCAACTTTTCCATGTGGCAAACCCATCATATTGATATAACCTTCTACCGCACCAGATTTTGGATTTATAATGGCAATTAATTCTGACTGATAAATATTTGCATACAGCTTTCCGCTAATCCATTCTAGCTCATTTAATTGTGTAACCGGGCCTTTATCGTCGTAAACCTCTATAAATCCCTTTGGTAAATAGGTGTTTTTATCCAATTTAAAAATACGATTGCTTCCATCTGTATTGTAAATGGTTTCGCCATCAAAAGTTAATCCCCAACCTTCGTTCGTATGATTGTAAGGAAAGGTTTTTAAAAGTTTAAAAGTGTTTCTATCGTATTCAAAACCAACTTTTTCTTTATAAGTTAATTGTATAATTTTATCGCCAACAATGGTAATTCCCTCACCAAAATACTGTTTATCTAGATTTACTTGTTGTACAATTTTACCGTCTAATGTGGTTTTTCTCAAGCTAGAATGACCGTAATCGCCAGTGCTTTCATATAAAAAGCCATCATGATATTCTAAACCTTCGGTATAAGATGTGGTAGAATGAGGATAAGTATTGATGATTTTATAGCGATAAGAAACAGGTTTTATAGCACTTACAATTACCACATTTGTTGTAGCATCTTCTTCCACTCCTTTTCTAAATATTTTCGCAGTAATTAATCTACTGCCTAAAGCAAAATCTTTAGTGTCGATTTGTACTTGATTGGTATCCTTTGAACTTTTTACTTTTAAATCATCTACAAAATATTGAACAGAATCTACCAATGGATCAGAGAAATTAACTTTCAGATTAACAGTTTCACCAGCTTTTAGTACTTGACCTGTTTCGGGAAGAGAAAAATAAGAAGAATTGCTTGAAGAGTTTCCTGATTTTTGTTGGCAAGAAAAGATGAATACAGAAAGAGATATGATGAAGACGGATTTTAGTTTTGTTAGTTTCATTACCATTGATAAAATGATGAACGGCTAAAATAAGCCAAAGCTTTAAATAATTTCAATTTTGATGGTATTTTAATGAGTCGTATTAGGTCTTTAAACTGAAGCAATAGAGAAACCTGAAATCACAAAGCGGCAAATATCATCCTAATCCCAATAAAACCTACGACTGCTTAAAAATTTATGCGAGAAAGAACTTACCTATTTCTAAAATTTATATTGTAATGTTAAAAAAAATCCACGTCCATCTGATGGTAAAATACCTGGTCCTGGGTAACCTGTTGCTCTTCTGGTAAAATATATTTGGTTAGCTAAATTATTCACACTGGCTTCAATCGTGAATTTTTTAAATTGATAAGAGGAGCTAAAATCCATGATATGATAGGCTGGCACCTCCCCAATTACAGCAGCAACACCCCCTTCTGTAGCATTTGTTGCATCTGTAAATTGTTGGGATAAATAACTGTATTGATACTGCGCTTTAAAATCTTTATAGGCGAATTTTAGTCCTCCTTTTAAATTAACTGCGGGCACAAATTCTACCTGTTTACCTTGTACACCTGGCAATTGGCTTTTTGCATATTCAGATTTTATAAATGCTGCGTTAGAGAAAATAGAAGTTTTAAAATCACTTTTTTCTTTACCTAAGGCTGGTAAAATATCTAATTCGGCGTAGCTTTCTAAACCATAAATTATAGCTTGCCCAATATTAGTGCGGTTTCTTTTAATTCTATTGTCGGCATCTGCAAATTGAACTTCACCTATTCTGTTGTTATAATTTAGGTAAAAAAGGCTGACATCATAATTGATAAAATTAGTTTGTTCGCTTCTTACACCAAAATCAATAGAGTAACCTTTTTCGTCTTGTAAATTGGGGTCAACCACGGCAGACGGATTGGCAATTCTTATATCACTAAAAGTAATTGACCGATAGTTTTGGGAAAAATTTCCATATACATTTATCACAGCATTTGGCTTATAACTTAATCCCAAGCCCGCTATTATAAAACTTCTTGGGCTGTTTCTTACTTCATCTATTCTCTCGTTTAAAATAATGTTTTGGGCATTGTCTCTTACAATATTCCTATAGTACCCAGCTGCTTTTGTATTGATGTTTTCAAATCTGACGCCCGGAGTTATGCTAAACTTAGAACTGATGTTAAAAATATTCTCGGCAAAAAGAGCGGTATTTCTATTAGGAAAATCATAGTCGTTTTGCGTCAATTGAGAGGCATTAACAAAATTAAAATTGGCATCTTTCCCATTGCTTCCCTCACCTTGCACAGCGTGGTTAAAGCCATGATAATATCTAATACCAACTAATAATATCGATGGTTTTTTTAGAAAATCATACCTCTTTAAATACCGCGACTCTAAACCCCAATTATCAAAATCGCCTTTAATTAAATCTCTTGGACCGTTATCATCTAATGTTGCCACACGATTAGGCCTAAAGCCAACCGAATATCTAGAAGCTGCTAAACCAAAAAACCTGAAGTTAAACTCGTTTTTCTGGTTAAACTTATGGTCTAAATGTAAAGCATATAAATTCCAATCTACTTTAAACCAGTTTCGTTCACGGTTGCTTTGTTTGGCATCTGCATTAAACATTTCATCTGTTAAGCCACCAGGTTGTTGCGCCAAATAATCTGTATGTGTGAAATCTAAACCAATTTTTGTTTTAATATTAAACTGGTAATTCACATTGGCATAGGCTGTATTTGCATTAAAATTAGAATTTGGACGCCAGCCGTTACCTTGTTTATGCTGATAAAAAGTATAGTAGCTTAATTTATTTTTTGTACCGCTTGCGCTGATGAATGTATTTAGAAAATTAAAGGAACCTACTGTTTGCCTTGCCGTTAAACTGATGGCTTTATCTTCCTCGGGCTTTTTCATTACAAAATTAATTAAACCCCCAAACTGCGTACCGTATTGTAACGAAGCGGCACCTCTAACAATTTGTATTTCTTCTAAAGCCTCCACAGGCGGCGTATAATAACTCTCAGGGTAACCCAAAGCAGCGGCACTGATGTCATAACCGTTTTGTCTAACATTAAAATTAGATGAACGATTTGGGTCTAAACCTCTTCCGCCGATACTTAGCTGTAAACCTGCGCCATCGTTTTCCCAAATGTTTAAACCTGCTACTTTTGCATAAACTTGTCTTGCATTATTGGTAGCTAAATTTGCAGTTAAGTCAGCTACTTTTATCAATTCAGATTTTTTTCCTTCGTAAATAGCAAAACCTTCTACCCCGCGTAAATGATTAAATCCACTACCTGCTTTTTTTTCTTTTACGATGATTTCTTCTAGTTCTTTTGGATTATTATTAAGCTTTATTTCTACAAAAACATCTTGATTATTGATGGTAATCTTTACAGAAGATTGGTTAAAGTTTGCTCCAATTACTATGATAGTATATATTCCGTTTGGCAAATCTTCTAGCAAAAAATCACCATTTATATTGGTTGTAGTCTTACTTTTTCCATCACTTAAATATACCAAACAATCAGCGGCAGCCTGTCCGTTACTTGTTTGTACAACTTTACCTTTTATTGTAAACTGAGCAAAGCACACATTTGAAAACAGTATGAGAATAAAAATATTAAAAGCCTTTAATTTCATAGTTGAGAGGTAAAATCCAGTTTTTATGTTTAAAAGATTCTTTTTCCTGAGCCAAATCTATTTTTGGATTAATAAAAGTTTGACCAATCCTTCCGTTTAAACTCACATAAACATCAGCAAAAACTTGTGGATTAGGGTATCCGTGACTATGGTAGTAATCTCTCAACAAATGGGCATACTGCAAAATAAAATCTGGTTGTGTGCTCATCATTTTTTCTTGTAATAAAGTTAAAAAATCGAGATTATTTACAACTATTGCTTTCCCATTACTGCTTTTTACAGTAAATTGAGCGTAGCCAGCTTTCTCCATCAACATCACTCGCCAAGAGAAACGATAGCCTTCCTCTGTCCAAAATAATTCTTGTGGGTAAAACATATATCTAAATGGGAGTATCATTTGAACAAGAAAAAAAACGGATAGAATAACGATTCTAAATTTTAATGCGAAAGGTTTATAAATGAAAGTTTGATTGTTTTGTATAAACCCGGCTGGTAATTTTAACCACTGATTAAATAAATTGATAATTTTTTGATGGAATTGAGCGGAGAAAAAGATCAATGCGGTAACTATCATAATGTAAGGAAACATCCCGATAGGGAAAAGTATAGCCGTTACAAAATGAAATATCACAACCGATAAATAGGCGAAAAGTCTTGTTTTATTATTCCACAGTAAAAAACCGATAGTTAAATCATAAATACAACCTATCCATACAAAAACGTATGCCGTTATTTTATAGTTAAATAACCACCCAATTAAAGGCATATCATTACGGGCGGGCAACCAAATTTTTAGTGGTAAAGCATTTAAAAGCCAATCTGAATTGAGTTTGGCTAAGCCTGCGTAGAAATACAACATCAAAACAAAAAACTTTATAATATCTATATTCCATTTTGGAATATATGAGAAATTTAATGACTTATTACGGTAAGTATCAACAGAGAAATAACGATGTGCCGGTAAAAAAATCAATAAAAAAAGCACTAAACTGGTAAAATAGTAATGGTTGAGATAGGTAGATTTATCCATCAACTCAATATAAGTAAAACTTAAAAAGAGCACAATAATAGCTTGCTTATACCAAAGTCCGATAGCAACTAAAATAGCCGCAACAGCACAAACCATAAATAAAATATAAGTGTAGTTTCCTAAAGGTTTTATAAACTCCAAACCATAAAAACCAAAGTAGTATTTTGGTTTAATGTACAATTCTTCTATCCAACCGTTAGCCCAAAACCTAACTATGCTTAAAAACAACATGCAGCCTGTAGCTATTCTAAATATAGCTAACGGAGCTGCATGTGTACTTTTTTTTAAATATGTGGTTAACAAATTAGACTTATTAATCGCCGTCGTTATCAGTATAAGAAATAGTGATACTCATCGCCGATGTCATATCTACCTTTAACAATCTCACTAGTTTTTGCATTTCGGTGTAGGTATTAATCATTTTTTGATTGTTGTTAATTACCTCGCTGTAAAGGTTATTTTGTAATCCATTTAACTGAACATCAATTACATCAAACTGCTGAGTAACAATTTCTGACAATAGTTTACCCGACGTAGCGTCTTTCACATTTAAGGCATCTAAATAATTTTTAATAGAATAACCTGCTGTTTGGTTCTGATAACTTTTGCCTAAAAAAAAGTTATAAGTTGCTGTTTGAGCAGTTTTAGCTAATGTTAAAGCCAAATCTTTAGTATAGAAAGCTTCTACTTTTTGTGGGAAATTTGTACCTGGTGTCATAGAACCAGCCGGAATTCCAATTTTTCCGGAGCGGATGTAACGCTCAAAATTTAAAATATATCCATTAATTAAAGTGGATGTTGAGGATCCCGCATCTATAGCGGTTTTAGACTTAAAAGTTGTTGCAAAATCACCTTTCCATGCCGTATAAACTTGGTTAAAAACCGTATTCATTTGATTCGTGATACGCTTTAAATAGTTTATTTTTTTTGTTGCATCTGTTGCTGAAGTATATTCTGCGACTATTTCAGCATCACTATTTCCAATACCGTTAATTAAATAATCTATAGCTGGGAAACCTTGTGCAGCATAAGATGCTGGCACTTCCAAATTTGTATTTCCGGCAGCTATATTGTTTGCTATTGTTGATACATTGGTAGGATAAATATTAAAGTGAGCTCTAATGGCATAGGTTTGCCCCGGACCAAAATCAAACATTTCTACCTTTTGCCAATTGATATACGCAACTCGCCAGCTTGCTCTAAAAGCAATTAAATTTGCAGTGTTTGGAGTTGCTGTAAAAGCATCAGACTTAGCAAGCATATTATCAAATTGTGTTTTAAAATCGGCGTAAGCTGGAACAATAATATTGTCACTTAAATTTGTTAATAGTGCTTTTCTATCAGTTTCGTTTTTGTTAGTTTCGGTGAGATTTACTTCTGATTTACTACAAGCAAAAACCGTTGCTATTAAAATTAATCCTACTATTATATATTTTGATGATGATACAGATAACAACCTCATTTTAAATGAATTTAATTAATGTTGAATTTTGTTTTGATGGCAACACTAGCTGTACTAGTTTTTGAAGACGTTAAATCCCAAAAGCCATTTGTAGAGCCAATTAAAGCAGTAAGAATATCGTCAGAAAATTTAGAATCTGCTGTATATGTTTTGCAAAATCTTAAAGAATAAATAAAACCTAAACCTTCTGAAATAGCATGGGCTCTGGCTGCATCTGTAGTAGATGTTCCCCATTTGGTTAAGTAACCTAAAGCAGAATTAGCTATAGCAATTTCAAACTGGGTTCTGATAAATAAAGCTTGCTTTTCTAGTTCTGCTCTATCGTTATTTACAATAGCTGCTCTACCTTTTAAAAATGCTAAATATATATTGCTGTAATTGGTTTTATTGAATTCCCAAACGTAAGAACCCAAACCAAATTCAGTAGTTCCTCTTACTGCATCTGTAGATCCAGCCAAATAAATTGAATTTGTGGTAAGAACACCATAAGCTTGATCCCAATTTTGTTCTAATTGAGTGTAATTTTTACCATCAACTAATTTAGAATTATCTGCATTTAAACCAGCGCTTAATAAAACATTATTTATATAATCAATCTGGAAAGCACCAATTAGACCCTTCTGAATTACTTGTGCAACTTCTATTCCTTTAGAATCTACCATATATGTACCCAATTTACCGGCAACACCATTACTGGCAATTACAGAGAGAGAGTTAACCAATGCTGCGTTTGCCGTTAAATCTGTTTCTATTTTTTGACGTACAGTATTAGCTTCGCTTGTAGAAAATGAAGCTGCAGTGAACGATTTTAAATTAAAACCGATAGCATTTAAAGTAGAAAAATTGGAGGTATAAGCTGCAGTAAATGGGTTCCCTATATTAGCATAAATATTTTTAGAAATATCAGCACTAATAGCTTGTGTTTTATTGAGATTGATGTAGGTATCTAAGCCTCTAAACATCTCTAATTTGGCGTTTCCTGCAGAGAAATCAACAGTGCTATTATTAGAAGCATCTAAAAATGTGCTTGCATAAGGAGTTGAAGCTGTTATTTTACTGGCTTCTATCTTAGTTCTTAACTGTAAAGTGGCTTCTTCATTTTTCTGACAAGAAACAAAAGCTGTAGCAATAGTTAATAAACTTAAAATGGATAAACTTTTCATTATTTTTATTTAGATTAATTACAAACAATGCAAATATATCTATTGAAACTTAAAACACAAACTTTATTTAGAATTAGTTTAAATAAAATAAGAATATTGTAATAATTAAGCTTTAATAATTCCAAAAAGCATCTTCTATATGGTTAATCTCATACTTTTCAAATCCTTTTTTAAAAAGTATGGCAATCACATCAAAACGAATTTCATATTTATGGCTCATAATATGAACATATTCTTCTGCCGCTTGCGCAAGTAATTGTTGTTTTTTATCGCTTATAAATTCTTCTGGATTACCATAGTAATTCCCAGATCGGGCTTTTACTTCTACAAAAACAATGGTTTTGTTTATATAGGCAATGATATCAACCTCAGCTTTTCTAAAAGTCCAATTTTCATCTAAAATCTCATAACCATTGGCCTCTAAAAACGCTTTTGCAATTGCCTCACCTTTTTTACCATCGTCGTTATGGGTTGCCATTTATTTTGTAATTACAGAACCTAAATAGTTTGAGATGTATCTTTCTACTTCCTTTAACTCTAAATACTCTTTCATTAATATGATGATATTGGTTTCGTCTATTTCTTGTTGAATCAGTTTTTGTTTGGCAGTAATCATGGTGGTTACTTTTTTCTTTTTTAAATGAAAAATAGCACCCATTACCGTACCTTTTAATCTTTCTACTTCGCTTGGCACAGTAATATTGTGCATGCTATACCAATTCTCACTCAAGACATAAGGAGACGAAATCATCGAAATGGCCATAGAAGCCATTTCAGAATCTGAATGTTGGATAAAATCTTTTTCTTTTGGCAAATAACCATTCTCTAATTCATCATGATAATATTTAATCACTTTTTGATAAAGCGGATTAGAAAAAGTAACATCGCTTAAATTAGTAATGATATACGGGCCTATTAAAGTATCGGTTAAACCATCCCAATTCACCATTTGATCACCATAAGTGAGTAAAACCCTAATCATATCTTTTTCTTGATATTCATCGGTTTCTACTACCTTTTCTATAAAATACTCTTCGGGAATTGGCGGTTCTTCTTCACTTGGGCGATAAGTTTGTTGGCTATCCTTTTTGGCTTTTGCCAAATGCATTTTGTTCAGTTCAGAAATCAAAATTCGTTCTTCCATTTGCAGCAAACCGCTACATTCCCTAATAAAAACAGAAGCTTTAATGGCATCAGGTATTTTAGCGATACTTTCTACAACTTCTCTAATTACACCAGCTTTTTTTATTGGATCAGTTCCGGCTTCTTTTAAAAGAATTTCTGTTTTAAAGAAGATGAAATCTTTTTTAGCTTTTTCTATATGTGTTTTAAATGCTGAAGCGCCTAATTTTTGGACGTAAGAATCGGGATCATGTCCATCAGGGAAAAGGACAACTTTCACATCTAGTCCTTCTTCCAAAATCATATCTAAACCACGTAAAGAAGCTTTTATACCTGCGGCATCCCCATCATATAAAATGGTGATACTTTTTGTGAATCGACCGATTAATCGAATTTGTTCTGTTGTAAGCGATGTCCCGGATGAAGCAACTACGTTTTCTACCCCTGCTTGTTGTACCGAAAGTACATCGGCATAACCCTCTACTAAAAAACAATTATCTAAGTCTCTAATTGCTTTTTTAGCTTGAAACAAACCATAAAGCACATTAGATTTATGATAAATATCGCTCTCTGGCGAGTTCACATATTTAGGGACAGCCTTATCTGTTTTTAATGTTCGCCCACCAAAACCAATAACTCTACCAGTAAAATTATGGATGGGAAACATAACCCTTCCCCTAAAACGATCGTAAATTCTCCCTTGGTCGTTTTTGATAACTAAGCCAACATCTTCCAAAAAATTTTGTTGATAACCATCTTTAACTGCAGCTTCTAAAAGTGCGCTCCAATCATCAGGCGAATAGCCCAATTCAAATTTCTGGATGATATCGTCCCTAAAGCCACGTTCTTTAAAATAGCTTAAGCCAATTGTTTTTCCATCTTCAGAATTCCACATTCTATCTGCAAAAAACTTAGACGCATAGTTAGAAACGATGTATAGACTTTCTCTTTTATCTTGTTCTTGCTTAAATTCTGGAGTAACTTCAGTCTCTTCAACCTCTATATTGTATTTATTGGCGATGTATTTCAAAGCTTCTGGATACGAATATTTTTCGTGTTCCATAATAAACCTTACAGAATCGCCACCTTTACCACAGCCAAAACATTTAAAAATCCCTTTAGATGGCGAAACATGAAACGAAGGAGATTTTTCACCATGAAAAGGACAAAGCCCAATCATGCTGGTTCCGCGTTTTTTCAAATGCACAAAATCACCAACAACCTCCTCTACTTGTGCAGTTTCTAATATCTTATCTATGGTTTCTTTTTTAATCATTTTTGGACAACAAATTTGCGGAAAATTACACGTACACTGAAATATTAAAACCTTTAATTAAGATTTATTGTTCTAAAGTTTAATTGAGATTTGTCTATTTTTTGGATAAGTACCGTAACTTATTTTTTAAATGATAGCAAGTTTAAAAAGTTTAACATTTTTTAACGTAGAAGTAAATAACAACTAATTGCAAAATACGTCTTAATGGTATTATTTTTGAGTTTATTAATTATGAATCGTTATTTAAAATATATATAAAGATGAATAGAAATGTGAAAAGGATAGGCCTTTTGTTATTAACTGCAACGGTAGGCGGTGCGGTTGCAATAGGAGCTTATAAAATTTTAGAGCCCAATTCAATGTCGGGCATGAGTCTTGGAGAAAGACAAAAAGTCTATTTTGCTAATAACCCATCAGAGTTTACTTCCTCTACTGGGGCTGTGGATTTTGTTCAAGCTGCGGCAATAGTTTCTCCTGGCGTAGTTCATGTGAGAACAACATATAGCCGATCTATGGCGCAAAACGGAGGAAACGACGATTACAGAGATATGTTTGAGGATTTCTTTGGGAGAAGACAACGTTCTGCACCAAATCCTAATGCTCCTGCGCCAATGGGTAAAGGTTCTGGCGTAATCGTAACAAGTGATGGTTATATCATGACAAATAATCATGT
>JACMNZ010000080.1 GCA_014378285.1 Pseudopedobacter sp. | reverse complement strand
CCGTATTTAGCAGGCTTAAAAATCACAGTGTTGCCCATCAAAAGAGCTGGAAAAAGAGTGGTGAAAGTTTCGTTTAACGGATAATTATAAGGCCCCATACATAACGCAACACCTAAAGGCACTCTACGTACCTGTCCAATAATTCCTTGTGTAATTTCAAATCTAGATGCAGTCCTATCCATGTCTTTCATCGCATCAATCGTATCTATAAGGTAATCGATGGTTCTATCAAATTCTTTTTCAGAATCTTTTAAAGACTTTCCTATTTCCCACATCAATAAATTTACAATATCACTCCTTTTCAGGCGCATGCTGTCAATAAATTTTTCAACATGTGAGATTCTCTGGTTGACACTCATTTTTACCCACTTCCCTCTACCAGAGTCAAAAGCATCTGTGGCAGCATGCAAAGCCTCTAAGGCTTCTTTGCTGGTTAGCATAGGTGTTCTACCGATTACTTTTCTCGTCAACTTACCTTGTTCATCCTCTATACAAATAGGAGATAAAATATCATTCATTGTCCCGTTCCAATTCCTGATTTCTCCATTAATGAGGTATTCATTTTTTTCTAAAAACCCCTTTAATTGATGATTTTGTGGAATTTCTTTTTCTGTAGGAAAGATTTTTTGGATAGTTTGAAGTGTTGTCATTATTTAGGTTTTTAATAGATAAAACCAAATTAACCCATAAATGTTCTGAGTAGCTTTTGCATAAGCAAATATTATGATAATGAGCAGGTTATAAAACCGGTAAAATCAAATTCGGAATAAATATCAGTATCAAATTAACATATAGTTATTTGGTTTAAACCAAAATTCACAAGTTAATTATCTGAATAGGGCAAAATGATAAAACTGATACTATCACAAATCTTCTAAATTAAATGCTATTTCCCAAACATGCCACCCAAACCACCTATTCCGCCTAACATTTGTTGGGTAACCGCAGCCATTTCAGATTGAGCAACGTTTTCTGCTTGTTCTAAAACTTTATTAATTGCAATTACCAAAATTTCTTCTAAAGCTTCTTTTCCATTTTCATTGATAAAATTATCATCAATTTCTACAGAAGTTATTTTTTTAGATGCCGTTGCAGTTACTTTAATAGCTCCGTTTTCTACTTCAGAAGTTAAACTTATGGTTTCTAATCTCTTTTTTACTTCTTCAGCTTTTTGCTGTGCTTCAAATATTTTATCAAACATGTTGTGTGTTTTAAGTCCACAAACTTAACGCAAAAATTAATCCATTACCAGTAATAAAAAACCAAAATTATAATGCAAATAATTTAATTGGCACAACATTTAAAAGCCATTTAAAATTACAAAAATGAAAGAACTGCTTTCGAGAGAATAATGAGCAACCGCTTCCCTAATACCCTGATATTGATTATTAAATGTGTATGTGTGTTATTTTAAGCATTGTTCTATATTATATTGTAGCGTTAACGATAGGAATGGCAGCTTTTTTTGTTCTTGTAGTTACGCAAATAGCAAAAAAACTACAATGGATAGCGTGTTAAAACGCCCAGATTAAAATCTAGCAGAAAATAACAATCGAACTAAAGTTTTTAAAAGACCTACAAAATAATGTTTAGTTAATAAATCCTTTTCTAAATAAGACAATTATAAATCCTTTTTTTTGTAAAAATTATTTAATACTTTCTTAACATTCTGTTTATATGATAATTACATCTTTGTTAAAATAATAGATAATGATGGAAACATTTTATTTTGGGATTATCGCAATAGCAGTATTGGCTATAATTGCCTTTTATTTAAGTCCTTTTGATTTAAGAATTGAAGAAGAAGAGGATTAAAAATACTAATCAAAAACCCAACCGCTAAGTTTATCGGTTGCAAAACCTGTACTCCTTAAAATTTCTGAAAATGATTAAAAGAGAAATCGATATAGCAATAATATCTGATGTGCATTTGGGCACTTATGGTTGTCATGCAAAAGAGCTTTTAAAATATCTTAAAAGTATCAAACCAAAAATGCTGATCCTTAACGGCGATATTATTGACATTTGGCAATTTAGTAAATCATATTTCCCAGAAGAACATACTAAAGTTATCCGTAAAATTTTAAAATTTGTTACGGATGGCGTTCCCGTTTATTACCTCACAGGAAACCATGATGAGATGCTGAGAAAATTTGCGGATTTTAATATGGGTGGTTTTCAGCTTTTAAATAAATTGGTTTTAGATATAGACGGTAAAAAAGCTTGGGTTTTTCATGGCGATGTTTTTGATGTTACCATGCAACACTCTAAATGGTTGGCAAAGTTAGGTGCTATAGGTTATGATACTTTGATCCATATTAATAGTTTTACCAACTGGCTATTGATTAAAATGGGTAAAAAGAAATATTCTTTTTCACAAAAAATTAAAGCAAGTGTTAAAGAAGCTGTAAAATTTATCAATGAATTTGAGCAAACCGCAGCAGAGTTAGCCATAGAAAAACAATATAGTTTCGTAATTTGTGGGCATATTCACCAGCCAGAAATTAGAGAGATAATTACAGAAAAAGGTAGCGTTACCTATCTAAATTCTGGAGATTGGGTAGAAAGTTTGACAGCTTTAGAGTATAACGACAAATCTTGGAGTATTTATAAATATGATGCAAGTTTGATAGATTCTGAAGATGATACTTTGGAGGAAAAAGAGGATTTAAAAAATATGCTAAACGTTAAAGAACTTTTTGAAAAATTTAAACAAGAAGTGGCTTAATTAATAATGAAAATACTTTTTGCCATACAAGGCACAGGCAACGGGCACATTAGCAGGGCAAGGGAAATAGTGCCTTTACTACAAAAATATGGCGATTTAGATTTATTGGTGAGTGGCTCGCAGGCCGATGTTTCTTTAACGCAACCTTTAAAATATCGCTTTCATGGTTTTAGTTACATCTTTGGGAAAAAAGGTGGTATAGATTATTGGAAAACTTTTAAAGCGATGAATTTGATACAGCTTTGGAAAGATATGCACTCCATTCCTTTACAAGATTATGATTTAATCATCAACGATTTTGAACCCATAACCGCTTGGGCTTGTCGTTTAAAAAAAATAAAGAGTGTTTCATTAAGCCATCAAGCATCATTTCTTTCGCTAAAATCTCCTCGCCCTTTAAAAAAAGAAAAATACGCAGAGCTAATTTTAAAATATTATGCTCCAACAACTCATCATATAGGCTTTCATTTTAAGGCTTATGATAATTTTATTTATACGCCCGTAATTAGAAGTGAGATAAGAGCTTTATCCCCTACAAAAAATGGATATTACACGGTTTATTTACCCGCTGTAGATGATAAATTGTTGTTGCAATATTTACACGCTCTACCAAATGTAAAATGGGAGGTTTTTAGTAAACATCAAAAAACAAATTATCAATTTGCAAATGTTTTGGTTAAACCGATAGATAATCAATCATTTAACAAAAGCTTAGAAAACTGCGAAGGTCTTTTAACAGGTGGCGGATTTGAAGGCCCTTCTGAAGCTTTATTTTTAGGTAAAAAAGTTTTAATGATCCCCATGAAAAACCAATTTGAGCAAGAATGCAATGCAGAGGCCGCTCGTTTATTAGGAGTTCCTATCATCAAAAAAATAGATAAAAACTTTTCCTTAGTTTTAAAAAACTGGATAGTTACTGAGCAAAATATTAAAATTGAGTTCCCCAATCAAACGGCCTTAATTATTGATCAGCTAGTGCAAAAATATGGGACTATTAAAAATGCCTAGCCCAATTTTAACAGATTATCGCTATCATTGTTGGTCTGCAAAATAAAGGCATGATCCAGCAATTTAGAAATTTAAAATTCCTTAATATTTTTATTCTTTTTGCCTTATTAATTGTTTTAAGGCTTGGGGTGTTATGGAATTTGCCAGATGTTGTAAATTCTGGCTTTAACGCATTTTTTTTAAGGATTTTAGTCAATCTAGATTTCGACCAATTATTATCCCCGATCTTAAACATTTTTTTAGCAGCAATAATAGTTTTTGCCCAAGCATTAATTTTTAATAAAATAATTAATGATTATAACATCCTAGGAAAAGCTTCCTTTTTACCTGCATTGCTTTTTATTGTTTGCGCTAGTGTTCTTTCCCCCTTTTTAATCCTATCACCACCATTAATTGCCAACTTTTTAATCCTATTTATTTTAAATAAAGTTTTAAGAGAACATAAATCGTTAGATTCTATATCCACAATGTTTGATCTAGGCTTAATTGTAGCAATTGGTACCATTATTTATTTTCCATTCGTTCTTTTCTTATTGGTATTATGGATTGCATTAATACTTTTTAAACCTTTTAACTGGCGAGAGTGGGTTAGCGTAATTACTGGTTATTTAACTATCGTATTTTTATTGGGCGTATTTTATTATTGGAACGATAAATTGCTGGGGTTTTACGAGATTTGGGAACCGCTCTCTACAAAAATCCCTTTCTACATCAAAATCAACGTATTAGATTATATTGTTCTTTTTCCTATAAGCATCTGTTTTATTTTAGGACTGATAGCTTTAAGGGCTAACTTTTTTAAAAGCTTTGTTTTGGTTAGGAAATCAGTTCAGCTACTAACTTTAATTTTTATCGTTTCTATTCTATCTTTTTATTTAAAAGCCGATTTTAGGATTAACCACTTTTTATTGAGCGTGGCTCCAGTAGCGGTAGTACTTTCCTATTATTTTATGAGTGCCAAAAAGAAATGGATATACGAATCATTATTTTTTTTGATGATTATTTTTGTGGTTTACTTCCAGTTTGTTTAACTTTTTTTAACAGATAAGCACCCGTTTAACTATTAAATTTTGATAGTTTTGTAAGCATTGTTATTCAATATCATATTAAACAGAAAATTAATATAAAATGAAAGTTGGCGTAGTTGTTTTTCCAGGTTCTAATTGCGATCAAGACCTTATTTATGTTTTCGATAAAATAATGGGTCAAGAGGTTGTGCCACTTTGGCACAAAGATCACGATTTGCAAGGGGTAGACTTTATAGCCCTACCAGGTGGATTTTCTTTTGGAGATTATTTACGTTCTGGTGCAATTGCCCGCTTTTCTCCAATTATGCAAGAAGTTATCTCTTTTGCAAACAAAGGGGGTTATGTGATGGGTATTTGTAACGGATTTCAAATTTTAACCGAAGCTGGCTTATTGCCCGGGGGCTTATTACACAATGCCAGCAGAAAATTTATCTGCAAAAACGTTCATATAAAAGCACAAACAAATAATAGTTTAATTACTTCTAAAATTGATTTGGATAAAGCTTTAAAAATTCCTCTGGCACATGGCGAAGGAAATTTTTATGCTCATGTAGATGAAATTAAAAAGCTAAATGACCAAGATCAAGTACTTTTTAGATATTGTGATGAAAGTGGAAATATCACTCAAGAAGCTAACAGTAATGGCTCTTTAGAAAATATTGCGGGTATATGTAATGCCAATAGAAACGTTTTTGGAATGATGCCACACCCAGAAAGAGCCGCTGATGCGTTATTAGGAAACCAAGACGGATTAGTTTTATTTGAATCTATATTATCTATGGTTAACGCATAAATGGCCAATTTGGTAATTGATGTTGGCAATAGCGCTAATAAAATAGCCGTTTTTGATAATGATAAGATACTATTTCAAGAAGTATCGAAATTGTCCTTATTTAAAAATATCCAAACCATTACAACTTCCTATCCAATAAAAAACATCATAATTTCTTCAGTTAAAAACGATGTTGATATCGATGAAAGGCAACTTGAAGATGAGTTTAACTATATAAAATTTAATAGCGATACAAAAATCCCAATCCATAATAAATATAAAAGCCCAAAAAGTTTAGGATTAGATAGATTAGCTTCAGTAATTGGGGCTAATAATATTTTTCCTAATCATCATGTTTTAGTAATTGATGCCGGCACTTGCATTACCTATGATAAAATTGATGAAAATGCCAATTATAATGGAGGCAGTATTTCTCCAGGAATTAACATGAGATTTAAGGCGATGAACCAGTTTACAGCAAAATTGCCACTAGTAGATTTTGAAAACTCTTTTAATCAAAATTTTGGTAACGATAGTATCACCTCTATGCTATCGGGCGTAATTAACGGAGTATTATATGAGGTAGAAGGATTTATCAAAAATCATTTAAAAATAAATCCAGATTTAAGAATTATACTATGCGGCGGCGATGCAGCGTTTTTTGATACCAGATTTAAAAACAGCATCTTTGCGCACTTAATTTCATACGAACCGCTTTTGGTTTTAAAAGGTTTAAACACGGTTGTTAAATATCAACATGATCATAAATAAAAAATATACGCTTGTATTATCATTCTTTATTGTAATAGCAAATGGCGTAATGGCTCAATCTACCACCAATTCTCCATATTCAAAATTTGGTATAGGCAACTTAAAAGGCAGCTATCTACCACAAAACAGAGCTATGGGAAACTTAGCTTACGGCATTAGCAGCTATGGAGGTTACCAAAATATAAATATTTCTAACCCAGCATCTTACTCAAAAATAAGATTAACCGTATTTGATGTGGGCGCAACCGTAAATCTCCAAAATTTAAATAAGGGAAACGCAACTGAGAAAAACTTTAACGCTTCTCTTAACCATTTTACCTTTGCTGTACCCGTTACAAAAACATCAGCTTTAAGCTTTGG
>JACMNZ010000079.1 GCA_014378285.1 Pseudopedobacter sp. | reverse complement strand
GCTGTAAGTTTTGCGTTAGGGATTGAAACGACATCCTTTTTTTGCTCTTTCCATTACACAAATTGCAAAAAAAGATATAGTGTAAAGCCCGCCCGAACGCTCAAATTTTAAAGTTTTTTATATCATTCCTTTTAACTTATAAAATAAAACACCTATTACGGCTAATTAAAAAAATTACTTTTCTCTTTCATTTTCTTTCCAAATGTTTTTAACAAAAAAGCTAAATTTGGGAAGCATGAACCAAACCACTTATCAAGCAGCAAAAACGGCTTCCGTTGTTTTAGAAAATCATTTCAAGAATTTGATAGAAATTGCTTTAGAAAAAGGTGAACAAAAAATTGCTTCCATCCCTAATCAGCAGACTATTGAGACGATTATTAATGTTGCTTTTTGGGCTAGCTTGAGAAAAGAGGAAGGAAAAGCACCCAAGATATCTATTTCTTTTTTATCGCCGGAGGAAGCTGAACAGCCCTTGCTTTTTGGAGTGCGGTTGCCTTTTAATACTAATACGCTGGTTAAATTAGCACCAGGAATTGAGAGAGCAGGAATACATTTGGGTGTTTGGGAAGAAAACGATAGCATTTATATTTGGGGTACTACCCTAAACATACCCGATTATTGTTTTGTTTTGGATGTTTCTGAACCTGGATTATTAGTAATTAAGCACCGACGTTTATATGGTTTTGGTAAATATACAAATGTCGCCATTTTAAAAGGTGATGAAATTAAGATTATAGATAAGCAATTTGGTTCTGCAAAAGATTCGCCTTCTGTAGTAACGGCTTTGCTTGATTTAAATTCGCCTTGTTCTTGGAATAATGGCGTTAATGTTTTGATACAGCTTGCGGTTTCTATGCGTAAACATGGGCAAGGTGGTATTTTATTGGTAGTACCACCAAACTCATCAGATTGGAGAAAATCTATTGTTCATCCTTTAAGCTATCCAGTTTATCCTTCTTTTGGTTCTTTAGCCAAGCTGATGGAAGAATATAAAGAGGATGTTGCAGAAATACAATGGCGTGTAAAATTGTATACTGAAGTGGAGAATATTGCTGGTTTAACCGCTGTAGATGGCGCTATGGTAATTAGTAGGGATTTTAATGTTTATACTTTCGGGGCAAAAATCACAAGAAAAGAGAATAGTAAAGCCATAGATACGATTTTATATATTGAACCTATTGATGGTGGCGAAGCAACGGAAAAATTTGTAGGGGATTTGGGCGGAACTAGGCATTTATCAGCGGCACAATTCATTTACGATCAAAGAGATTCTTTGGCCATGGTAGCTTCTCAAGATGGCCATTTTACTGTTTTTTCATGGTCGGGAATTGCACAAAAAGTACAAGCACATAGGATTGATACTCTATTAATTTAGGGGTTTTTTAAGTGATTTTTTAATCTATTGTCTAACATCTCAATTTTATCCATTTGTGATTGTTGTATCTCGAAAAGGTTTTTCATTTGTTCGGTAATTAGCAAATCGATTTTTTCATGAAGGTTTCTTAGCTCTATCTCCGATTTTAGATTAACCATATAATCATCCTCGGCTCTTTGCCTATCTCTTTCTTCTTTTCTGTTTTGGCTCATCATAATTACTGGGGCTTGTATGGCCGCTATAGTGGATAAAATAAGATTTAATAAGATGAAAGGGTAGGGATCAAAGCCTTTGTCTAGATAAATAAATACATTCAAGCTCATCCATCCGCATAAAAATACAGCAAAAATGATAATGAACTTCCAACTACCCCCAAAAGTGGCCACTCTATCAGATAATTTCTCCCCGATGCTTAAATTAATGCTGAGGGAATTATTTTCTAATTTTTTAGAAAGTAATTGCTCTTCTTCTACCGCTTTTACTACAATTTGATGCAGCTTATCTAAGTTGGCATTATTAGTATGTAAAAGATTGCTGTATTTTGATTTTGACATGTTTTTTTCTATAAAAATGTTAAGACTCTTCTTCCCAAATCATTGCTAAATTAACTATTGTTCTTACCGCTGCTTGCATATCTTGTTCTGATACCCATTCTTGTTTTCCATGAAATGCATGTTCGCCAGCAAAAATATTTGGGCAAGGTAATCCCATAAACGATAATCTCGAACCATCTGTTCCGCCTCTAATACTACGTTTTAAAGGTTTGATTCCTGCTCTTTCTATCGCTTTTAAAGCAAATTCACTTATTTTTGGATAGTGATCAATTACCTTTTTCATGTTACGGTATTGCTCTGTAATTTTAAATTCTACACTAGCGTCAGGATAGTTTTCTAAAATTTTAATAACGATATTTTTCACTTCCTCTTCATGCTCCTTCAGTTTTTCATCTTCAAAATCACGAATAATTAAATCTATTTGAGCATTTTCTACCTGACCTTGAATATTAACAGGATGTATAAAACCTTCTTTTTGAGAGGTGCTTTCTGGTGATAACCTATCTTTTGGTAAAGCAGTAATAATTTCTG
>JACMNZ010000430.1 GCA_014378285.1 Pseudopedobacter sp. | reverse complement strand
GGCGAATCTTTATAGTCGCCTTGATAAAATAAAATAAAAGGAAATTTGGCCGTGTAGTTTGCCAGCTTAATTTTATCTGTCATAGTGTTACTCAAAAATAGTCTTTTTGAGTAACCAACCAAACAATCCGCAAAATTAATGTCTTATATCAATCATAATATATAAATAGGGTTCGCTCATTTTATTAAAAATTTAGTAAAATCAATAACCTACAAAGGTTATATTAATTTTAAGCGCATGGTATTTAAAAGTAATTCCACAAAACCTTTGCATCTATTTTTAGCAAACTAATATCTACATTGGTAAGTGTGCGTTGGGTTTTGCCAAAACGGTGTGAAATCCTAGTTTTTCGGGAGGCTAAGCGAAGGCATTTTGTGCGACGAAAAATGGATTTGGCGTTTTGGCTTGACTTTTTTTGTTACTTTTTTTCGTCAAGGAAAAAAACGTAAAAAAGATGATTAAGTTTTTGAGTGAACCCTACATATTTTTCTGGCGGAGCTGCGAAGGCTTTTCAAGCGAAGAGGGCTGAACGTGATAAAAGTTTAGTAAACTTTTATAGTGAAAGAGCCGGCGTGCGGGTAGCTTTGATATGGCTTTTCGCCTTGTCACGCCAAGGCGTGATTGTTTCTTTTTCATTTATGGAAAAAGATAAATACAAAAATAGTTCACTAAATATTTACTATAACCTTAAAAATGTTACTTTTAAATTTTAAATTCAACTAAAGTTTATAGTATGAGCAAATTAATATTAGCCAACGACGGCATCGATGCAATAGGTAAAAGTTTATTAGAAAAAGCAGGCTTTACGGTAATAACCGAAAAAGTAGCTCAAGAAAACTTAGCAAATGAAATTAATGCAAAAGGCTATATAGCGCTTACTGTGCGCAGCGCCACAAAGGTTCGTAAAGATGTTATTGACGCTTGTCCGAATTTAAAAGTAATAGGTCGTGGTGGTGTAGGTATGGATAATATTGATGTGGATTATGCGCGTTCTAAAGGTTTGCAAGTAATTAATACACCGGCCGCATCAAGCAATTCGGTAGCTGAATTGGTGTTTGCTCACTTGTTTTCAGCTGTTCGTTTTGTATATGATAGTAACAGAACGATGCCTTCAATTGGCAATACAAAATTTGACGATTTAAAGAAAAATTATTCTAAAGGAATTGAACTACGCGATAAAACCATTGGTATTATTGGTTTTGGACGCATCGGGCAATACACTGCTAAAATTGCTTTAGGTTGTGGTATGAAGGTATTGGCTTATGATCCTTTTGTAAAAGAAGCAAAATTAAACTTAGAGATACACGGTACTTCGGGTGTTACTGTTGATCTTAAAACAGTTCCTTTAGAAGAATTAATTTCTAAATCTGACATGATATCGATGCATGTACCAGGTGGTAAAATGATTACAGCCAATGAAATTAACCACATGAAAGACGGTGTTATTTTAATTAACGCATCAAGAGGTGGAGTCATTGACGAAGCTGACTTGTTAGCGGGATTGAATTCCGGAAAAATTGCTCATGCCTGTTTAGATGTATTTGAAAACGAACCAACACCAAACGAAGCCTTATTAAAACATACTAAAATATCACTAACACCTCATATTGGCGCTGCTACCAATGAAGCGCAAGAACGTATTGGTGTTGAATTAGCCTCTAAGTTGATAGAAGCGTTAGCTTAAATATTTAAATACAATAATATTACTATTTATTTTACTTCATATATTGTATGTTTCTAAAATATAATATAATAAATACGATAGAAATGATAGGCATAAAATAAGAACCCCCCATAATGCTATAAATTATGCCTAATCCGTTAATAGAGGCATAGATATAAAATCCCCATTTTTGAAGTTTCCACATTTTGTATACGCCTAAAATAGAAGTCATATAAATGATAATAGCCCCAGCAACAATGGCGGAAAACTTCCCTTCACCCATGTTTAATAAAGTTTGAATAGCATCTTGTTGTGCCGAATTTATTGATGGGAAATTGGAGGTGCCGTTTATGATTTGATTTAACGCTTCGAATATAAAACCACTAAAG
>JACMNZ010000078.1 GCA_014378285.1 Pseudopedobacter sp. | reverse complement strand
TACTGGCTTATTAAACTGAACCGCTGCATTTCTTGCACAGGTTAACACAAATGCTGTTTTTCCCATCGCCGGACGAGCTGCGATAATAATTAAGTCTGATTTTTGCCAGCCATTTGTTACTCTGTCTAAAGCTGTAAAACCCGATGGAACACCCGTTAAAGTATCCTCTTTTCCTCTCAAGGATTCCAACATTTTTAAAGACTCCTTTACAATATCATCCATTTTACGGGAATCCCTTCTCAAATTATTTTGAGCAATATCGAAAAGATTCTTCTCGGCATAATCCAGCAATTCAAAAACATCGCTAGTATCCTCGTAAGATTGGTTGATAATATCCGTAGAAATACGAATCAGTTCTCGTTGGATGAATTTTTGAGAAATAATCCTAGCGTGATATTCTATATTGGCAGCCGAAGTCACTCTATTTGTAAGTTCGGTAATGTAGAAAGCACCGCCAATCATCTCTAAATTTCCTTGTTGCCTTAATTGTGCGGTTACTGTTAAAATATCAACAGGCGAAGATGCGGTGAATAAAATTTGTATAGACTCAAATATTTTTTGATGCGCATCTTTATAAAAAACTTCGGGTTTAAGAATATCGATAACAGCCGAAAGTGCATCTTTTTCTAACATTAATGCACCCAAAACTGCTTCTTCCAAATCTAGGGCTTGAGGCGGTAATTTCCCCAAACCAGAAACTAAATTGGTCAATCTACCTCTTTTTTCTTTTGGCAAAGCCGATTTGTTGGATTCAGTTTCAAAACTCATGACTGCAAAAATATACAAAATTAAACCAGATACTTTAGGAGTTTTAAACAAGATTAATAGTGTACAGTTTACACTAATTCGATTGCAATAAGTTATGCATCTAATTATCAACAACAAATGTTAACAAGCATAACAGATTAACTAAAAATAGTATTCTTAATTAACTTAAAGCCGATGTTGATAAAATGGATAGATGTTAACAAACTTTTATGATTTGTTTTTTCTAACTGTTCTATTAATAAGGTTATTAGATTTTGTTTAATTTCGCAACGTATGGAAAAAAGATTTCAGAGAGAGGAAAAAGAAGTAAACCAAATGATTTTTGGGATAAGGGCTGTGATAGAAGCTATTACTTCTGGTAAAGATATAGAATCATTGTTTTTACAAAAAGGTATAAGTGGAGAGTTAATTTCTGAATTAAAAACGCTTTTACGCCAATATGATATTCCATCACAACAAGTGCCTATTGAAAAGTTAAATCGCATTACCCAAAAAAATCATCAGGGCGTAATCGCATTCATATCTCCAATTACCTATCAAAAAATAGAAGATTTAATTCCTCAAATATTTGAAAAAGGAGAAGTTCCCCTTATTTTATTGTTAGACGGAATTACAGATGTTCGTAATTTTGGAGCTATTGCTCGTACTGCAGAATGTTGCGGTGCCCATGCTATAGTTGTTCCTAAAAAAGGTTCTGCACAAGTTAACCCCGATGCAATAAAAACATCGGCTGGAGCTTTATACAAAATCCCTGTTTGCCGTCATGATAATCTATTAACTGTTTTAAGATTTTTAAAAGACAGCGGAATTCAAATTGTTGCATGTACTGAGAAAACAGAAGACTTTATTTATAAGCCAGATTTTACTGCACCAACTGCAATTATTATGGGCGCAGAAGATGAAGGAATATCTTTTGAGTTGATTAGAAACTCTGATTATTTAACTAAAATCCCGATGGCTGGTACTATAGAATCTTTAAATGTTTCTGTGAGTGCTGGAGTAATTTTATATGAAGCCGTTAGGCAAAGGTTGAGTGGTTTTTAGTTCATTCGGCATTGGTTCATTAGTATTTGCTTTGTGGTTAGTTAGTTTATTAGGCACTTGGATACTAATATTTGCTTAACGGGTATAAAATTTTTTTAGGTTATCTTAAAGTATCCAAAAAATAAGTCTTTATTCTTGGCTCTTTATTCTTTTAACCTAACTTATCCATCATTCCTAAAATCCCAAATAAACCGCCTGTGTGTATCATTAAAATTTTATCATCTTTGTTGAAATAATCTTTTAAAGCTAAATCTTGAATTGCGAAAAGGGTTTTAGAAGTATAAACAGGATCTATCAATATTCCTGTTTGTTTAGTAAAATCCTTTATAAAATTGATTAATTCTGGTTTTGTTTTGGCATATCCACCAAAGTGAAAATCAGTATGTAACTGATAATCAATTTTATCGATTAATAATCTATCTATTTCAGGTTTTAAAAATTCTCCACTTTTTAATGATGAAACAATATGAACTTTAGTTTTTAATCGAGATAAAGAAAGTTGATTTATTATGCCAGCAGCCGTTGCCCCAGTACCCGCACTACAAAAAATGTGGTCATAATTATTTTTTAGTTCTATAATTATTTCTCTGCAACCTTTCTCGGCCTCCATGCCGTAACCACCTTCTTCTAAAACATAAATTTCATCATCATTATTAAATTTACTTTCTAATAATTGATATTTTTCTTTATAGGCTTCTCTTGAAACAAATATTAAATTCATTCCAAATAATTTACATAAATCTAAAACAGGATTTATTATTTCTTCCCCTCTTACAAAGGCAGATGTTTTAAAATTAAATTTTGCTCCCGCAGCAGCGGTGGCTAATAAATGGTTTGAATAAGCACCGCCATAAGTTACCAAATGGTTTTTATTTAGCGCTCTGGCTTTTAATAGATTAAATTTTAATTTACGCCATTTATTCCCAGAAATAAAAGGATGTATTAAATCGTCTCTTTTGATATAAAGCTTTACAAAATCTGTAACTGGAGGAAAATTTATTTCTTCTTCGCGGCTATCAAAATTAAGTTCAATTGTCATAGTATAAAATTAAAAATCCTAAGATTAATAAATAACCTTAGGATGTATTTTATTTAAATAAACTGATTGTGAAAGAATTAGTAAATGTTTACAGTAGCGTTAACGATTGAAGCGACAGCTCCCGATTTTTCATCGTGACTATAGCGGAAAGCGTGTTAAAACGTCCCAAATACGGTTTTTTATTTTCATTAAATAAAGATTAATTTTATTTTCTACTTACCTATTCCGAAACCTATACCGCCAGAAACTGCTTGATATTGCCCAACAGAATAAGATCCATAAAATCTAAAAAATGCCAGATGTAAAGAAAAACCGATGTTTCCTCTTATGCCAGATATATCATTTTGCTTAATATTTACAGGATCTGTAAAAGTTGTATATGTAGGTATTGGAGGAATAATGGTTGAGCCAGTTTTAACTATATAATTACCCAAAACTTTTAATTGGGTTTGTGAAGAATTGTAACCAACAGATACAAAGGGAGTGAAGATGGCCAATTTCTTAGATAAGACAGCATCAATTACATAACCACTTAATTTAATATCTACTTTTTGGTTTAAGTCTTGACCTGAATTTCTATCATCTAATTGATCAACTATTGGTAATTTATAACTATAAGTTAATTGATTATATCCAAACGCCAACGCAATATCTATCGGGATTATTTTTTCTGTTTTTCCGGGTAATAAATATTTTGTTATTTCATGCTTTACGCCAAAACCTAGAACTTGTACGGTACCAAAACCGCCTGTTTCTTTTCCTATTTGTGGTGAATATCTGACGGAAACATCAGTGTTTTTGATAAGCCCAACGGTAACCTGTACTTGTGGGGAAGGCGCAAATTTGTACCCACTACCATTTGGTAATTTAATTGTAGAAACTTCATTTCCATTATCATCTTTAAGCGACAAAACAGAACCCATAGTATTATCACTAAGAAGAGATGGAGAAATTGAATTTCCTTTTGCTTGCATTGTTGAAGATAAGCCCAATTTGCTAATATCAAAAGATTGATCCTCTTTAGGTACAAATGCTGCTGTACCCTGAATCCTTATATCAAACTTTCCTAAGTTTTTGGCCTTCGCCGAATTATACCATCCACTATTCATCCCAAAACCAAATCCTTTGAATGCAGGCATAAAATAAGCCTGCGCTAATTTAGTTGCATCTGAAGGAACGTTTCTTACTAAGTTGGTAGTGTTTTGGGCAAAACTGTTATTAGTAGATATTAACAAAAAAACTACAAAAACAAAATTTTTTATATTTAAGAAATTCATTTTACTAGATTAAAATTAATCTCGAAAGTAAATTTTTTTAATTAGAAAAGGAAAAAAGTTTAATACAAACACAAATTTTTTAGTAAAATTTCTCATGTCTTTTAAGTTTTAGATCGTTAAGTTTAGATACGTACTTATTGTCAAATATGATACCGATTTTATGATTATGATTATAAATAATTTAAAAGGTTTAATTTTGTATTAATGGAAATTGAGTTAGATATACAAGATAAAGAGGAAAATGATTATTTCGAGCATTTTGCAATAACGGTAGATAAAGGGCAATCTCTTTTAAGGATTGATAAGTTTTTGATGCTGCGTTTAGAAAATGCTTCACGCAGTAAAATCCAAAATGCAATTGATGCAGAAAATGTATTGGTTAATGGCAAAACAATAAAAGCAAGTTATAGAATAAAACCTTTAGATCAGATTAGTATCGTATTGCCACATCCACCTCGCGATACAGAAGTTTATCCACAAGATATCCCTATCAATATTATTTATGAGGATGATGATTTGCTTTTGGTAAACAAGGAAGCAGGTATGGTGGTGCATCCAGGTTATGGAAATTGGGACGGTACATTAGTAAATGC
>JACMNZ010000429.1 GCA_014378285.1 Pseudopedobacter sp. | reverse complement strand
GCGAATTTTGAAAGTAGAAATGTTGGAATGGGTTATTTTAGTTTAACTCCGGTAGAAGGCAAAACGTATTATGCTATGGTAAAATTTGCAGATGGCTCCGAAAAGAAAATCAATTTGCCAGTAACTAAAGCCGAAGGAATTTCTTTGAGTTTGGTAAATAACGAAGTCGATAGTTTAATGGTTAAAGTAGTTGCTAGCCAAAATTTCGCATCAAAAAATCAGGGTAAAAGTTTTATAGTTGTAGCTCAAAACTCCGGAAATATCATTTATACGGCCAAGAGTAATCTAAATGGGTTAGCTTTTGCCGCTAAATTAACCAAAGATAGATTTCCATCGGGCATAACCCAATTTACGTTATTTGATGAAAATATGTTACCTATCTCAGAACGTTTAACCTTTATGATGCCTAAAAATATTTTATCACTATCGGTTAAACCGGATAAAGAAAGCTACAAACAAAGAGAAAAGACTAATTTAAGTGTCAAAGCTTTAGACCAATTTGGGAAACCTATTATTGGTTCGTTCTCTATGGCTATTACCGATGAAACAAAAGTGCCTGTAAAAGAAGATGAAGAACACACCATTTTTACTGATTTATTGCTTACATCTGATGTAAAAGGATATGTAGAAAACCCAAATTATTACTTTCATGATATTACCGAAGAAAAGCAGGTTGATTTGGACATTTTGATGATGACGCAAGGATGGCGACGTTTTGACTGGAGAAATATCATTAACAATGTTAGTCCATCATTATCATTTAAACCAGAAAAAACGCTTTTTGTAAGTGGTAAAGTTACCCAAGGTAAAAAACCAGTTGTTGGTGGTACGGTAACTTTATTCTCATCTTCTGGCAACTCTTTTTTGATACAAGAAAAAACCGATGCAAAAGGAGAATTTAAAATAGACAGCCTTTATTTTCCTGACAGCACAAAATTTGTTATACAGGCTAGAAATGAAAAGGGCAGAAAAGGAGTTGATATAGAACTTTACAATAACGCACTACAAATTGTAACTAAAAACGCAAACCTTCCAGATTTAACCGTAAACATAAACGGATCAATGCAAGCGTATCTTAAAAACAGTAAAAATCAATACGAGGAATGGTTAAAAAATGGGATAGTTAATAGGTCAATTTTGTTAGGTGAAGTAAAAGTAGTAGATACAAAGCCCTTAGTAGAAGATTCTCAGAATTTAAACGGTCCTGGAAATGCAGATAGAGTTTTAACAGAGAAAGATTTTCAAAATGCTTTTTCTGTGGAACAAGCATTACAAGGAAGAGTGGCCGGTCTGCAAATTATTAATGGAATCGCTTACATAAGAAATCAACAAGCTCAAATTATTTTAGATGGGATTTACGTAGAACCAGATTTCTTAAACACTTTGCCAATACAAGATATAAAAACAATAGAAATACTTAAAAGCATTGGCTACACCGCCATTTATGGAGGTCGTGGTAGTGGTGGAGTTATCGTCATTACTACAAAAAGAGGTGAACCAGGTTACGTGAGCAATACTTATGCGCCGGGTATAGTTACCTATTCGCCAATTGGTATTTTTCAACCTAAACAATTTTATTCTCCAAACTATGCAGATCCTAAGATAAACGCTTCGGTTGCCGATTTAAGGACAACAATTTATTGGAACCCAAGAGTAGTAACGGATTCTACTGGTACGGCAAATGTTGATTTTTATAATGCCGATGGAATTGGTAATTACAAAATAATTTTAGAAGGTATGGACTTAAATGGTCATATTGGAAGAAATGTAAGCCGATATAAAGTAAACGCTAAATAAATTTTAATGAACACTTTACAAATAACTACGCAAGACCGAGTTGCAATTATTGCTTTAGATAATGGCAGTTCTAATACCATCAACGCAGAAATGCTTTCTGAATTAAAAAAAATAGTAAATAGTATTGAAAGCGATGATAATATAAGAGGAGTTATTTTGACTGGTAAAAAAGGCTTTTTTAGTGCTGGTTTAGATTTAATTGAACTTTATGATTACGATGAAACCCAAATCAAGCAGTTTTGGGTAGACTTTCTAGATTTAGTATCAATGCTTACAAAGTTTAAAAAACCAATGGTAGCTGCAATTAGCGGGCACAGTCCTGCTGGCGGCTGCGTATTAAGCATTTGCTGCGATTATAGAGTAATGGCAGAGGGTAAATACATTATTGGATTAAATGAAGTACCAGTAGGTATTATAGTTCCTGATGGTATTTTTGAACTTTATGCCTTTTGGATTGGAAAAGCTAACGCTTACAGAAATTTATTAGAGGGAAAGCTAATGGGTTTTGAGGCCGCTAAAAATATTGGTCTAGTAGATGAAAGCGCACCGATAGAATCTTTAATGACCGTTGCCCAAAAGAAAATGGCTACCTACATTCAGTTTGATGCAACTACATGGCAAGAAAGCAAAATGAATATGCGAAGAGATTTAATTGCTAAAGTTTCTCAAGATCAAACCGAAACGCTAGAAAAAATGCTTAAACAATGGTGGTCGCCAAGTACACGATCTATCCTGAAAACTATAATAGGAAATTTACAGGCTAAAAAATAGATTTCAGCTTGTAAATTTTTAATTCTTTTAACCTATTTTTTTGCCCTTACAGTCTTAACTTCAGCAGCAGAAATTGCACTTGCCTTATTCCCAAAGCTGTTACGTACATAAGTTAAAACATCTGCAATTTGTTGGTCTGATAAGTAGTTAACCGCTGGCATTGGGTTGGTGTATTTATCCCCATCTATAACAATAGGTTT
>JACMNZ010000428.1 GCA_014378285.1 Pseudopedobacter sp. | reverse complement strand
TTAACGTTAATTATCTGAAAATGTTGGGGGTTTTTATACAAAAATTATTTCATAAATTCTCATAACAATCATCAAAAATCAAGCCATTGAAATTTTGTCAGGTTTGAAACATTTAATTACAAGAGATTTAGAATTATAGAAGATACTGAGACTATTGATAATTATTGCTGTATAATACAGTTTAAACAATTTTTTTCTTCTCCATTAAAATGCTACATATTTAATATCAATGAGCAATCTCGCCTACAAGTTCGTCTTTTTGATGTTTGTATTTAAAGATGATTGGGAAAATAATGGCTAGTAAAAGAGCGTATCCGGCAAAAGAGAACCAAATGCTTTCCCAATCCCTTATACCGTTTGTCGTAAAATGATCAACAACCCATCCACTTAAGATCCCTCCAAAAAACGCTCCTAAACCATTAGTCATAATCATGAACAAACCTTGTGCGCTAGCCCTTATTTTTGGGTCGGCTTCACGTTCTACAAATAAAGAACCTGAAATGTTGAAGAAATCGAAAGCCATCCCGTAAATAATCATTGATAATATTAACAAAAACAAACCGTCTCCTGGATTTCCTACCGCAAATAAACCGAACCTAAAAACCCAGGCAATGATACTGAACAACATCACTTTTTTTATTCCAAATCGTCTTAAAAAGAAAGGAATGGTTAGGATAAATAGGGTTTCTGAAATCTGAGATATTGATAGTAATAAGTTTGGATGTTCTACTCCGAAGGTGCCTGGGTACAATGTCTTAAAGTCATCTAAGAAAGAACCTCCAAACAAATTGGTAATTTGTAATGCCGCACCTAATAACATAGAAAAGGTAAAGAAAATTGCCATTTTCTTTGTTTTAAATAAAACAAAAGCATCTAAACCTACACTATTAGCAAGACTTCTTGCGTCAGAAGATTTTAAAGGTGGGCGTTTTGGCATCGTAAAAGAATATAAACCCAATATTAAAGCAGAAATTCCGCTCACATACAATTGTCCAGAGCTTTTTGTAAAACCTAAAAAATCTACCGCCCACATAGCAACGATAAACCCAATAGTTCCCCAAACCCTAATAGGAGGAAAAGACTTCACTATATCTTGTCCGCTTTTTTCTAATGCATTGTAAGAAACCGTATTTGTTAAGGCTATGGTTGGCATATAAAACATAGCATTAAACAACATGATGATATATAATGTTGGGTAATCTGTAATTCTTGTCGCTAAAAGTAATAATGCTGCACCAACAATATGACAAAAGGCAAGTACTTTTTCTGCGTTGTAAAACCTATCGGCAAGAATACCCATTATAGCGGGCATAAAAAGAGAGGCAATTCCCATAGTAGAAAAAATACTGCCAACTTCTACACCTGTAAATTTTAACGTAACAATCATGTAACCGCCCAAAGAAATGAGCCATGAACCCCAAACAAAAAATTGCAAAAAGTTTAAAATGATGAGCCTGATTCTAATATTCATACCGGAGTTTAGCGAAATTTGAAGTGCCCAATATATGTAAAATCAGTAAATTATAAAGAAGGAGATTTTCTTTCCAGCAATTTTATTTTAAATAATTAATTAGATTTTCTTTTAGAAATTTCATCACGGATTTTTGCTGCCTTTTCATAGGCTTCTTCCGCTAAGGCTTCTTTTAATTTTGTTTGCAGTTCTTCATCAGAGAAAGTATTGAAGCTGTTTCCACTTACTTTTGTCTCTTTGGCAGGTTCAATATTATCTAAAAACACAAAATCGTTTCCTTCAATTACAATCCCGGCAGAAGCTAAAATAAATTCATAAGTATAAATTGGGCATCCAAATCTCACGGCAAGCGCAATGGCATCAGAAGAACGAGCATCAATCTCTAAGTTCTTTTTACCGTCGTTACAAACCAGCTTGCTGTAAAAAACTCCGTCAACTAAATTATAAATGATTATTTCCGAGATATGGATATGGTATGCTTCTGCAAAAGATTTAAAAAGATCATGCGTTAATGGGCGGCTAGGAGTCATTTTTTCTATTTCGATAGCAATTGCCTGAGCTTCAAATCCACCAATAATTATAGGCAATCTTCGTCTTCCGCTCACTTCTCCCAAAACCAAAGCGTAAGCCCCAGATTGAGTTTGACTATATGATAAACCTATGATGTCTAATTTTAATTTCTTCATTTTATGATTTAACCCAAAAACTTTACCATTTTTATTTGTTCAAATATTTTATTTATTGATTGGAAAGTTTAAATAGTATTATAATACTTAGGTGTTTTTATTTAATGGGTTTTTAATTATCTAATTTTAAGTAGTAAATAATTTATAGTTGATATTAAAAAACATTTTTTTGAGCGTTTTAACACGCTATAAACTATATCTTTTTTTGCAAATTAGATAATGGCTAGGGCAAAAAAAAGATTCCGTTCCTATCGTTAACGCAAAAAACAAAAAAAGAAAGATTAAAATATCTCTCTAATATGTATTTCAGATGGTTAAAATAGCCAAATTTCAACTAAAAACTCGTTTACAAAGGTAAGCATACCATCGCAAACGAGTTTAAATTTTTATTTAAAATTAAGAATTTGCTTTTAAGGCTTTAATTGCTTCAATCATTTTTGGAACTACTTCAAATGCATCGCCTACAATCCCGTAATCTGCTACCTTAAAGAAAGGTGCTTCAGGATCTTTGTTAATTACTACAATTACTTTAGAAGATGAAACACCTGCTAAATGTTGTATCGCTCCAGAAATACCAATTGCGATGTATAAATTAGGAGATATTGCAATACCCGTTTGTCCGACATGTTCACTGTGTGGGCGCCAATCTGAATCAGAAACTGGTTTAGAGCAAGCAGTAGCAGCACCTAATAAGTTCGCTAATTCTTCAACCATTCCCCAATTTTCTGGACCTTTTAAACCACGTCCGGCACTTACCACTAATTCTGCATCTGGTAATGAAACCTTATCTGTTGCTCTTACAATTTCTTTGATAATAATTTTAAAATCGGAATCTTTATTTTCTGAATTGAATTCTTCTATTTTAGCAGCTCCATTATCTTCCACCACTTTATAAGAATTAGGAATTAAAGAAATCACTTTATTATCTGAATTCATTTCTACCATAGCAAAAGCTTTGTTCGAGAAAGCAGTCTTTTTGATGATAAATTTCCCGCCATCTGTATTTGGTAATTCGATAGCACCATCTGCAACAGCTGCATCTAATTTTACGCCAATTCTTGGAGCTAAACCCTTGCCAGAAAAAGAATTAGAAAGTACTATAACGTTTGCACTTTCTTTTTTAGCGGCTTCGGCAATCACAGAAGCATAAGCTTGGTTAACGAAAGATTTTAGTTTATCATTGGTTACGTTTAACACTTTTTCTACACCGTATTTTCCAAGATGTTCTAATTCTGAGATAGCTACATTACCAATGGAAATGGCAGTTAAGCTGGTGTTCATTTGTTTTGCGATTGCTTTTGCATAGGAGACAACCTCAAATATTGATTTTTTGAATTTGCCTTCGGCATTTTCTACATATACTAAAACAGACATATTTTTTTGTTTTAATGGATAATTTTAATTTTATCCGATATTATTATTCAAAAGGATAATTTAGCATTATCCGTTAATTTTGCGTTAGGGATTGAAACGGTATCCTTTTTTGTTGCCTTTGCCTTTGTTTAGGCTGACAACAAAAAAGATATAGTGTAAAGCCCGACCCCATTTTTTCTTTGGGGAAACGCTCCAATTAGCTTTAAAAAACCTTCGCCTCGCTATGTAAAAAATCTACCAGTTTTTCGGGGTCGCTAGCATCTACTAACTTTACAGCTCCTCTTGGTGCTGGAGTTTCAAATTTTATAATATCTGAAAAGGTTTGTACCTCAATAGCTTCCACAACTGTTAAAGGTTTTGTCCTTGCACTCATAATTCCTCTCATATTAGGTATTTTCCATTCGGCAACACCTTCTGCAGTACCCGCTACAAACGGAAAAGGAATGGTTAAAACTTCTTTACCGCCTTCAATTTCACGTTCTACAGTTGCTTTATCGCCATCAATTTCTAACTTTTTGATGATTGAAACAGAAGGAATATCCAACAGCTCGCCTAGCATTGCAGCTACTTTTGCTCCGTTATAATCAATAGATTCACGTCCGGTTAAAATCAAATCATAAGCTTGCTCTTTTGCATAAGCAGCAATTTGCTTAGCTACAAAATAAGCATCTTTTGGGGCAGCGTTAATTCTAACGGCATCTGTGGCGCCAATTGCCAAAGCTTTTCTAATGGTGGGTTCCGTATTTACTTCGCCCACATTTATTACTGTTACAGTTCCGTTTCCACCATCTGTAAGTTCAATTGCCCTAGAAAGTGCAATCTCATCATAAGGGTTTAAAACAAATTGTACTCCGGCCTGATTAAACTGGGTGTTATCATTGGTAAAGGTTATTTTTGTGGTAGTATCGGGAACGTTACTAATACAAACTAAAATTTTCATATAATTGGTTTTTATACAAATTTAATTAATTAAGTGGCTTTATAAAATATGGTAAACAGATTGGAAAAATTATTAGAGTTTATAGACAATGAACCTAATGACCCGTTTTTGAAATATGCCCTCGCAACCGAATACCTGAGACTAAATAACCAAGACGAAGCATTAAAGTTTTATATAGATTTGGTGCAAAACCATGAGGATTATGTTGGTACTTATTATCATTTAGGTAAGCTGTATGAGTTAAGACAAGAGCAAGAATCTGCTTTAAAAATTTATCAAAAAGGAATGGAAGTTGCTAAAAAAATAAAAGATAACCACGCCTTGAGTGAATTAATGGGGGTTTATAATAGTTTGCAGGATGAGATGTATGATTCTTAGAATCAAGAGATGAGAACCAAGAACCTAGATGACTGAATTGTGGAAAAATGAAAGGTTTGTGCTAATGGTATCCTCATAGCAGAACTTAATTGTTGTAAGCCTGAAAATCGGAATAATTGATAAATTTTATCAACTTTAAAATAAATTGAAAGGAAAACGTTTTAAAAATCTGATTTTTTTGGGAGATGTGTTAGCATTTATGCTAACATCTTTTGGGGGACCACA
Organism: Pseudopedobacter sp.; assembly: GCA_014378285.1. GTDB lineage: Bacteria > Bacteroidota > Bacteroidia > Sphingobacteriales > Sphingobacteriaceae > Pseudopedobacter. Next base: position 89 of record JACMNZ010000428.1, on the reverse strand, counting down.
GGCTCATTTAGCCATATTATTAAATGATTTTGTAAAAAAGCGCAATTATTTAACTGAGGAAGAACTGATGGAATTATATGCCTTAACTC
>JACMNZ010000077.1 GCA_014378285.1 Pseudopedobacter sp. | reverse complement strand
TATTGAATTCAAATCGGCTTTAGCCAAAGAAATTGAAGAACATGTTTTACCGTTAATAAAACAAGGAAAATTTAAAACGGTAATTGACAAAACTTTCCCGTTATCCCAAGCTTCAAAAGCACATGAATTAATGGAAAGCAGTGAACATATTGGTAAAATTGTTTTGGTAAATGAGTGATGTATTATAAATTAGATTATAAAATAATAACGATGTCAGGAATATCAATAAAATCAGAGTTAGATTATCAATCAAAACTAAAAAAATTAAATACCATATTTAATGCTAAATCCGGGTCAAAAGAAAGTGACGAAGCAGATGTTCTGGCTGAAATGATTGAGGAATATGAGAAAAAACATTTTCTCATAGAAAAACAAAAAAGGTAGATGCAGATTCACTGTATCTTCAAATACATCACTTTATGATTCCCAATTCCGGGAATATCAAAAAAATCGCCCACAAGCTCAAAGCCTAAACTTTGATAAAACTTAAAAGCTTTTTCCCTTGCATTGCACCATAAATAATTGATTTTTTTTCCTCGAAGATATACGATTGCAAAGTTAACCAGTCTATTTCCAATTCCTTTTCCTTGATAATTTGCAGCAGTTGCCATTCCTCTTAATTGGTAAGCTTCACCCTCAAATTTCTCGTGTAGTTGTTTGTGAAAAGACGCCACACAAACCAATTCATCACCTTCAAAATATCCTAAATGAAAAGTATCTGCAGCAGCATCATTTAAGAAAATACATTCTTCTGGTTTTAACTTTCCTTCTCGCAGAATCTCATTGCGCAAAGGTAAAACCTGCTCTTTAGTTATAAATTTAATCATGTTGCTTAAAATCTGTAGCTAGTTTTTCAATTAAATCGGCTAAGCGATTAGAGTATCCAAATTCGTTATCATACCAACCCACCACTTTTACCAATCCACCAACAATGGATGTTAATTGTGCATCAAAAATACAAGAGTGTGGGTTATCTATAATATCAACTGAAACAATTGGGTCTTCTGTATATTCTAAAATGTTTTTCAATTCTCCATCGGCAGCAGCCTTAAAAGCTTTGTTGATTTCTTGAACCGTAGTTTGATTTTTTAAAACGCAGGTAAAATCTGTTAAAGATCCATTTAATACCGGCACACGAATTCCGGCACCACCTAAATGTCCTTCTAAATGAGGGAAAATACTTGTAATTGCTTTTGCGGCACCCGTAGATGTTGGAATAATGGACGAAGATGCTGCCCTAGCTCGTCGCAAATCTCTATGTGGCGCATCATGTAAATTTTGATCACCCGTCATAGAATGAACTGTGGTGATATAACCTTCCTTAATTTTCCAATTTTCATCTAATATTTTCACCATTGCAGCCACATTGTTGGTGGTACAAGATGCGTTGGATAAAATCGGCCTGTTCCAATCAATCATATCATCATTTACACCTAAAACTATTGTAGGTATATTTTTATCTGGAGATGGGGCTGACAACAAAACTTTTTTTGCACCTGCTTCTATATGTTTTTGAGCAAGTTGGGTAGTTAAAAACTTACCTGTGGATTCTATAACCAAATCAACTTTTAGATTTTTCCACGCAATATCGGCAGGATTTTTTTCTGCCGAAACTTTAATTCTTTTACCGTTGATAATTAAGTGATCTTCATCAAAATCTACTTCACCTTTAAAATTTCCATGAACGGAATCATACTTTAATAAATGGGCAAGAGTTGCGGTATCGGTTAGATCGTTAATGGCAATTATTTCATATTTATCCAAATTTCTTTGGGTTAAAACCCTCATCAAAGTTCTTCCTATCCTACCAAAACCGTTAATTCCTATCTTCATTAAAATTATATTTTGCGCAATTTACCAAAATTGAAAGAATTTTACTTTGTTGATGCATTAACATTACGCTAAGTAAAAATCGAAATCAATAAAATTTATTTAATTTGCTTCTGATGAATATCAACCAAGAAAAAGCTGAATTTTTAGATGAAATGATTAATATTTGGCAAAAAGACCAATTATTATCGGCAGAAAAAGCAGCAGCGCTAAAAAATAGCTATTCTGTAAAATCTTTTGATTGGCAAAAACTAGCTCAATATTCTATTTATGTAGCTTTGGCTTGCGGTGTTTTTGCCTTAGGCTCTTTGCTCCTGGATAAAAAAATGACGCTCTTACTAGAAAAACTATATTACACTCCTAATATAGTTATCAGTTTATTGTCTTTTGCAGCAGCGGCTTATTTACTATTTATTGGCAATAAAAGAAGAAAAATAAAAGCTAAGCAAGTTTTTAGTAATGAAGCTTTGCTGTTTGGTGGTGTGATGTTTATTGCAAACGGACTGGCGTATTTTGGTAAAACCATAAACAAGGAAATTGAAAATTACGCTCTCATTTTTTTGTTAGCTACCCCTGTTTACGGATTTTTAGGTTATTTTTTCAAATCCAAATTGATTTGGGCTTTTGCGTTAATTTCTTTAGGAGCATGGTTTGGAACACAAACTAGCTATTTGGGTAAACAAAATTTTTACTTTTTGGGAATGAATTATCCTTTACGTTTTGTGGTTTTTGGAGCTTTATTAACTGCTTGTTCTTGGTTTTTTAAAAGAAGTAAAAAATTGAATTTCCTTTTCCAAGCAACTTATTTTATAGGCTTGGTTTATGCTTTTTCTGCTTTGTGGTTGCTATCTATCTTTGGGAATTATGCTTCAATAGATCAATGGTTTAAAGTGAGTCAGTATACTTTGCTTTTTTGGGCAGCATTATCCTTATTTATTTGCGGACTTACTTTCTTTTTGGGTTTCAAATTTAAAGATGAAATGGCAAGGGAATTTGGGGCAACTTTTCTGATTATCAATTTATACAGCAGATTTTTCGAATATTTTTGGGAGAGTTGGCATAAAGCACTATTTTTTAGTGTTTTAGCACTTTCATTTTGGCTGATTGGTAGAAAGGCGGAAAAAATTTGGAATTTAGAATTTTTGAAAAAGGAAGAAATTATTGAGTAGTTTTTTTAACTGTTTTTTATCGCTTCATCTATTTTAATAAAATTTAACTTTGTGCCCTCTGTGGTTAAAGAATTATTTTGCTGATTTACGAAGACTTATAATTACCACAAAAAAGGCGTATCTATCCAACTCAGAATACTTTGCGTCCCCCGCGGTTAAAGAATTTATCCCGCAGATTTCACTGATTTACGCAGAATTATAATTACTAAAAAAGGCTTATCCATCCAACTCTGTGAACTTTGCGCCTCTGTGGTTAAAAAATTGTCTGAACCATGATTTAAGGATTAACTTGATTCTACATTCCCTAAAAATTGTGACCCAACTCTGTAAACTCGGTGGTTAAATAATCAACTTTAAAAAAACAACTCCTTAGAGATCTGAAATATAGCCAAGCTAAAAAAAACAGCAGCAATACTTCTGTTAATGATTTTGTGATTAAAAGAAAATTTATTTTGGATGTATTGTGCAAACCTTGCAAAAAAATATAAACAAAGAAAAGACCCTATACCTGCGCCAACAGCAAAAATTTCTAGTCCCAAACCTTTAGTCGTTATCCATTTATTGGCAATTAAATAAGTTCCACCAATAGCCCAAAAAGGAATAATCATTGGATTAAAAATCCCTAAAATTATACCTGTTCTAATGCTGTCTCTTTTTCTAGAATCTTCTTTTGGTTTAGGTTCATTATTGGCTTGGGTTAAACTGATAACTCCCATGGTAATAAATACTAACACTAAAATCCAGTCCAACCATACCATTAATTGTTTTTTTCTAGCAAACCATTCGGCAAAATTCATGAGTATAAAAGTAAATATGGCCTCTACAATGGAGAAGGATGTCGCAAAAACAATAGCTTGTTTTAACCCTTTATTAATGCTGATTTGCATTGAAGTAAGGTTAATATTACCTAAAGGGATGTAACCTATAAAATTAACTACAACAGCGACCAAAAAGGTAAGTAAAAGCATGTCTTCAAATATAGACAAATTGAAAAAATGACATAGAGAAATAATAAGCTTAAAGGAAGTATAATGTCAAGATCATTTACTAAAATCTTTTGCTTTCATTATAACATTAAAAAAACCAGTATGTATTTTAACTAAACTGCACACACCTTTAGAGTAAAAATATTCGTTGTAATCGTTATTGGGAAGCTTTATTTTAAAATGATGATTATTTAATTTTTCTATTTTTAAAAAACATTGAAAGCTATCAGAATATATAGATGAAATATTATTTGGCTCTTTGAAATAAAGCATCAAAAAATTATAATTTATTTCATTGACCTTTAAAATTCTATTTTCTTCATTACTTTTCAAATTATAGTTATTAGCAATAGCTTTTGTCTGATTGTCTAGTGTAACTGTCCCACTTTTTGTACGCTTGGTTTCAGAGTAAATCAGTTTATCGTTTTCAAACAATGCTTTTTCTGATATTTTAAAGGTTTGGCTAATAATAAAACTTATTTCCACATTAGATTCCATGATGATAGAAAACCTACTATCTTCCCTTAAAGCATTAATTTGCATGTTTCCTATTTTTGAAGTTTTATAGAAAATATCATAATGTAATGATGAAGGTTGTGCCTCAGAAATAAAAGGGATGAACATTAAAGCATATAAACAAAAGCGCATTCTACTAAATAACTGAATTTTAAGCGAAATAAAAATACCATCTTTTCGGTAAATTTTTTCATTAAAGCATTTAAACAGTATAATTAATGAAAGAAATGATTTTTGGCATTCTCTTTGTTTAATACTAATCATCTTCACTCAAAAGAAGATAAATTTCATACGTTTAGGTTTAGGTTTAGTAGAAAAGGAAGCGCCCATCGTTTCCTTTTCTCTATTTAAAGAGATTTTTATTTTGCAAAAAGTCTATCAGGATTATTTAGATATCGATTATAAATAGAAAGCATTTTATAACTAGAAACATGTCCTATAATCATATCGTTTTTACTGATCAAAACATGGTGATCTTTTATTATCGAAGGATTATCCAACAACATCTTCCTTAATGAAATATAATTAACCACATCAAAATTAGTTTCCATCAATTCAGACGCATTTTGCGTATCATAACTTTCAAAATTTTTCATCAACTCTCTTACTTTCTTAAGCTCTATAATGCCAATTATCTTATTTTTTTCATCATATACAGCTGTTATCCCATGCTCATGAGAAGAAAAATTGGCAATTACTTCTCTCAGCTTGTCATTAACTTTTATATTTCCAAAAATAGGTTCAATAATATCCCTTAAATTAATTTGATTGAGGATAAATTTCTCCATTTGCAAAGTGCCATGATCTCCTTTTTGCAAAGGATCATAAGCATCAATATAGTTTTTAAAGGTATAAGCAATTGTGGTGGTAATCATCAAAGGCACAATTAATCCGTAGCTTTGTGTAGTATCCGCAATTAAAAAAATAGCTGTTACGGGCGCTCGCATTACACAAGCAAAAGTTGCAGCCATACCTAAAAATATTAAGGTATTTGCCTCTAATCCAATAGCACTTCCGTAAAATGAAAATATCAATTTAAAAACTAAATATCCTGTTAAACCTCCTGCCACCAAACTTGGTGCAAAATAACCTCCTTCCCCTCCAGCACCTAAACTTAAACCAGTAGTTACTGGCCTTAAAAAAAATAGTACAATTAAAATAAACGTACCATGAAAAGGCTGAAAACTGGGATTTGCTAAAATGGAGTTCTCCCAAATTCCAGCTTCATTATTATGCAGTAAGTTGTTGATAGAAACATAACCCTCGCCATAAAGGGCAGGAAAAAAATAAATCAATAAACCTAAAATTGAACCTCCAACTAAGGCAATCACATACGGATTGTTTAATCTGGATAAATATTTATAGCATAAGCTGTAGGTCTTTTTCATGTACATTGCCGTTAAAGCACCCGCCAAACCAACTAAAATTACATAGGGTAAACTGTGGTAAGAAAAAGTATCTATATGCTCGTCAAAGCGTAAGTTTTCGCCCATGATAAGCTCAAACAAAATTTTCCCAGTAGCTGAGGATAGCAATAAAGGAATCAATAAAGAAGGAGTAAATTCTGGAAGAATTACTTCTAGTGCAAACAAAAAACCTCCTATTGGTGCGTTATACATCGCAGAAATGCCACCTGCTGTGCCACAGCCAATTAAAAGTGTTCTTAATTGATAGTTTAAACCAAAAGTTTTACCCATGTTAGAACCAATGGAAGCTCCAGAAGTAATAATTGCCGACTCCATTCCAGAGCTCCCCCCAAAACCTATCGTAATACCAGCGGTAATAAACTTGGTATAAATGAGCCTTAGCTTTATAAAAGATTGATGATTTTCTATCGAATCAATCACATTACGCATTCCTTTAAAGTCAGCTACTTTCTTAAAAACGTTTATATTTAAAATGTTTACCAATAACAAACCCACCAATGGCGTTAAGATCAATAAGAACCCAGGGAAAAATTTGGTTGCGTAATTTTCAATGCCATAAGTAATTTGTTTGATTGCAATTGCTGCCAAACCCACAATCAAACCCACCAAAATGCTTAGAAAAATAATGGTGATTTGTTTGTTTTTTTGCTTTTCGGCAATGCGCCTAAATTTAACCCTTAGCTTTTTTATCTTTGTAGATGTAATTGGGTTTTTGATGGGCATATTCAAATATGATAAATTATTCTAAAATGACAGATAAAAAATACAGAATACTAGTAGTTAACGATGATGGCGTAACCGCACCAGGCATTAAAGCATTAATAGAAGTAGTAAAAGAGCTTGGAGAAGTAACTGTTGTTGCGCCAGACAGTCCACAATCTGGCATGGGCCACGCAATAACCATTGGCAAACCTTTACGCTTAGACAAAATAAAGCTTTATGAAGGCGTTGAAATGTATAAATGCAGCGGCACACCAGTTGATTGT
>JACMNZ010000076.1 GCA_014378285.1 Pseudopedobacter sp. | reverse complement strand
CCTAATGCTCCTTCAACAAAGTATTTAGAAAAAGGTGATTTCTTAAGAATGGGTAACTTGACTTTCGGCTACACTTTTACTGGTGCAACATTAGAGAAATTGAAAATCAAATCGGCTCGTTTCTTTGTTAATGGACAAAACTTATTATTGTTTACCAATTATTCTGGTTTTGATCCAGAAGTAAATACTGACAAAACCTTAAATGGTGTTCCTTCAGCTGGAATCGATTATTTGTCTTATCCCCGTTCAAAAGCTTTTGCTTTAGGTCTTAATGTAACTTTTTAATATTATAAACGATGAAAACAAATTATTTAATAAAAGGATTTTTATACTTAGGTATAGTTTCTTTTAGTATTGGTTGCACTAATCTAGATGAAGAAATCTTAGATGGAGTTGCCAATAATAGCGCAGCAGGAGCTCCTATTAATGTTACTGGTACATTACAATCTGCAATCGAAGGATTGAGAGATTTTAATGGTCAAGGCGGTGTTTACGCTATGGATGAAATGTCTACAGATGCAATGGTTGGACCAACTCGTGGCGGGGACTGGGACGATGCGGGCGTATGGAGACAAATACACACCCATACGTGGGCTCCGGATCATCCTGAAGTTAGAAATGCATGGAATTCATTATTATCCAATGCGTACAAATGTAATCTCGTAATTGAAAATGGTGGAACTGCCACCCAAGTTGCACAAGCTCGATTCTTAAGAGCATGGTATTACTACAATGTAGTAGATTTGTTTGGGCAAGCACCCTACAGACCTGCTGGTTCTGCTTTAACTGCTGATCCTCAAGTTTGGTCGCGAAGTGAAGCTACAGATTTTGTTATATCAGAATTGGAAGCAGTATTAAATACGCTACCCAATAGAGTTGCTAATCAAGCTTTTACAATCAACAAAGATGCGGCTCGATTTTTATTAGCAAAAGCATATTTGAATAAAGCTGTTTTTAAATCAGCAACTGCGGCAGGTCCATATACCTTCGATGCGGCTGACATGACTAAAGTAGTTCAAAATGTAGATGCAATAACAAACACATTAGCGCCAAACTATTGGGACAATTTTAAACCATCTAATAATACTTCTCCTGAAATTATCTTCTCTTCAGTGAATAATCAAGGTGTAGATGGTGGCAATATGCAGTCTAAATGGAGAATGGGAACACATTATAATCAAACCCCTGATGGTTGGAATGGTTTTACAACGGTTGCAGAATATTACAATACTTTTAATGCGGCTGATACTCGCGCAAAATATTCCACTCCTGCCATTATTGCTAGTTTTGGAAATCCAGTGGGATATCAAGTTGGGCAGCAATTTGCTCCAGGAGGTGTTACGCCACTTAAAGACAGAAATAACAGTCCTTTATCTTTTACGCCTGCATTAACTTTAATAACATCTGGTAAAACTCTTGAAACTGCTGGTATTCGTGGAATCAAATACATTCCAGATACTGGAAACTTAAACGTTCCAGACAATGATCTTGTTTTAATGCGTTATTCTGACGCTTTATTAATGAAAGCAGAAGCAATTGCACGAGGTGGCGCAGGTGCTGGAGCAGCTGCAATTATGACTAGTTTGGCATCAAGAGTTGATTCTACTCCTGCGGCAGCAACTCTAGATGGTATTTATGCCGAAAGAGGTAGAGAACTTTGGTGGGAAGGATGGAGACGAAACGATGCTATTCGCTTCGGAAAATTTTTAAATGCAAGAAGTTTAAAACCTTACATTTCTGATGCTAAGTACATTTTATACCCAATTCCTGCTGAGGCTTTGTTTAATGCAAATCTGAAACAAAATCCCGGGTATTAAAAATTTGTTTAAATTTTTGGTAGTTAGTTTGAATAAAGAGGGTATTCGTTGCCCTCTTTATTTTTGATTAGAAACTGCCAACAGTGCAAATAACACCAATAACATTTGTAAAAATAGTCCAATAGTTTACGGTGTAATGCCGATGTAGTTTGAAAATAGTCGATCTTTCTTGGACTATATTGAATACATAATCGGTATAAAACCAAAAATTTAGTTGAGAGGAAGATTTTCCTTTCAACTAATTTTTTTTGTTAAAAACTAGCATTACACTCCTCAACGTTTTTTATACTTTTTTAACACCATTAAAGACTTTTTTATCTGCCTATTTTCTTTTTTTACAACATTTATTGTATAATTTAGTGCCTTATTACTATCTAATTAAATCGTATTTCAATATGTTTAATCGCTTACTACTATTTTCGTTTTTTATTCTTCTTTTCGCAAATTGTTCTAAAAAT
>JACMNZ010000427.1 GCA_014378285.1 Pseudopedobacter sp. | reverse complement strand
ATAACCAACTGTGAATGATAATACACGGTTGTTTTGCTCAATATTCGTATTTGTTGTAGAGGTTGGTCTTAAATTGGTTAAACCTAAGCCGTAACCAGCTCCAAAATTAAGTCCAGAAGTTAATTGATAACCAGCTAAAAAATTAAAACCTAAATCTACTGTTTTTAAGTTATCTGTGCTGCTATCTCCAAATTTTAGGTCATTTTCTGTAGTTACATTATTTATGGTGGTTTTTCTTTGACCAGCTACATTAAATCCTGCATAGGGTCCTGCACCTAGGTAAAACTTACCAGGACCTGCTGGTAAATTAGCCACTAAATTTACTGGTATTTCAATAGCTAAAACATTATCTTCCTGTTCATTTTTACCGTTTTCAAAGTATTTAGCTCCTTTTCCTTGTAAAGAAATACCAGGTTGTACAGAAAAATAGGATGATACTGGAACATCAGCATAACCTGTTAAGTTAAAATTTGTTGTCGTTTTAGTCTCGTTAGAAGTATTAGCATTATCATTTACATACTTATACTTCGGCAAATTAATACCACCCTTTAAACCAAATGTGGTTCTTGAAGAGTTTGTTTTTGTTTGTGAAAATGTAGAACCTGCAAATACCATTGCAACTGCTACTAAGATTATTCTTTTCATATTTTTATTTTTAATTGTTAAGATGCCTTATTCAATGAACAGACCAAAAAATAAATGAAAAGAAATGTAGTGGTTAATTAGCTGTTTCTAAGAACCTTATTAAATACTATTTTAACTAAGAAATAATTACACACTTATCTATGATATGTATGTTTATTAAGACAAAATATAATTAATGATATGATTTGAGACAGTAAACCTATGAAGTAAACCTTTTAATAATTCTTAATTTATGGGTGTATTTGCCCTTTTCTATTGAAAAAATACCTTGATTATCTATCCTGTTTATTTTTACTCGTCCTGATGAATGTATGATTTGGCTATTGTTCAACATTATCCCAACATGGGTAATATTTCCGTCTTCGTTATCAAAAAAAGCCAAATCGCCAACTTTCGCTTCCATTAAAAAATCTACAGATTTACCTTGTTCTGCTTGTTGTGATGCATCTCTTAAAATAGATATTCCTAACATTTTAAAAACAATTTGAGAAAATCCTGAGCAATCTATACCACTTGGTGTTTTTCCTCCCCATAAATATGGGCTGTTTAAAAATATTTTAGCTGTTTCTTGTAAATCTGCTTCAAAATCCTCCTGATTAGGCACAAAAATATTACTGCTAGTGATTTGATAAATTTCATTGCCTATTTTACATTTACCATCGTCATATAATGGTAAAGAACATCCTGCTGGGATATGCATAGGTTCTTTTAAACTACCTTTTAAAATCAAAGTGTAGGCAGCTCTCGTTAAAAAAACTTGGCTAGATTTCAATTCACTTTGCATATCATCGGCAAAAGCTATTTGATTCTCATTAATATAACCTTCATAGGCATCATCAATAACCTTTATTTTAAACCAGTTTTCATGTTGTTCTAAAACATGATAAGTATCTCCAAATATTAACTGAGAAACCATCTCTGATTGATGGGATGCTTCTGATTTAACAGGAATAACAGATAAATTGCAAATACCTAATGCGTTTTTCATATCATTAAACTTTTGGCTTATAATATTTATAAATTTTTAATTGAAAATATATCGCTTAAACTTAATTTTTATTTTGATGGTCTGAATTTTGTGTAAAGTAACATAAATGATTAAATAAGATGGAAAATTTGAGCTCTTTTGAAAAAATATTGATTGCCGTTGATGATTCTGAACCTTCATACAAAGCCGCTACTTACGGATTTGCTTTGGCTAAAAAATTACAAGCTGACGTAGCATTGATCCATATTAGCGAAATGCCGATTGTAATGAACGTTACTGGCGATCCGATTTTAGGTAATCCTGGATATATTATGCCTAATGTAATTGATATACAACATGATGCCGCTAAAAAATTATTAGAAAATATGATTTTGAAATTTGGAGAAGGTTTAATTGTAAAAGAATATATTTTGGTAGGCGATGTAACTCATGAGATTATTGAAATTGCCAAAGAATATCAAGCTTCATTAATTGTTTTGGGAACTCACGGTCGTACTGGATTTGATCATTTCATTTCAGGATCAGTTGCAGAAAACGTTACTCGTCATGCAAAATGTCCTGTACTTATTGTACCAAACAAATAATATTATTTAATAATGCCACAGAAATTATCACCTATCAAAATTCTGTGGCATTAATTATTATTTTTGTTTGTCGCTATGCAAACAAAAAATTTTAATTTATCAGATTTTAAATACAAAGCACTTTCTTTAGCAAATACATTTGATGTTTGCTGTCTTTTAGATTCTAACGGATTTGATGATAAATACTCTAAATTTGATTTGTTGATTGCATTTGGTTGTAAAGACAAATTAGAAATAAATCAAAATGAAGACTCATTTGTCGCTTTAAAAAAATTTAGAGAAGTAAACAGGGATTGGATCTTTGGTGGATTGAGCTATGAATTAAAAAATGAAATAGAAGATTTGGATTCTAAAAATAATGATAGTTTAAATTTCCCAAATTTATTTTTCTTTGCACCTTTACACCTTATCATAATAAAGGACAATAACCTGCAAATAATTAGCCCAAACGCAGAAAATATCTTAAATTTAATTGATGAAACAGATGTTAAAGAAGCTTCAATTCATCCACAAGTTAATATAAAAGCTCGTTTATCTAAAGTCGATTATCAAAAAATATTTTTAGATATTAAAAATGAAATTAGTTTAGGCAATATCTACGAAACTAATTTTTGTATGGAGTTTTATGATGATCATTGTGAAATTTCCCCGATTGATATCTTTAAAAAGCTCAATGTTAAATCCCCTACTCCATTTGCAAACTTTTTAAAATGGAACGATAAATACATAATCTCTGCAACTCCAGAACGCTTTTTAGCAAAAAGAAATCAAAAAATAATTTCACAACCTATCAAAGGAACCGCAAAAAGAAGTGAAAATACTTTGGAGGACGCTGAGATTAAAAAACGGCTATATCATCATCCTAAAGAAAGGCAAGAGAATGTGATGATTGTTGATTTAGTACGTAATGATTTAACAAAATTTGCCGTAAAAGGAACTGTTAAAGTGGAAGAGCTTTTTGGTGTTTACAGCTTTACACAAGTGCATCAAATGGTTTCTACTGTAGTGTGTGAGATTGATAATAAAACGGATAACATTGATGTTGTAAAAAGCTGTTTTCCAATGGGCAGCATGACGGGTGCACCAAAAATTAAAGCCATGCAATTAATGGATAGTTTTGAAAACAGTAAAAGAGGGATGTATGCTGGTACTATTGGATATTTTGATGATCAAAATGATTTTGATTTTAATGTGATTATCAGATCTATACTTTACAACTCATCTAGTAAGTATTTATCGTTTCATGTCGGCAGTGCCATAACCTATGATGCGGAACCAGAAAAAGAATATGAGGAATGCTTGCTAAAAATAAAAGCTATTTTAGAGGTTTTGGGAAATAGAAAAGGAGATTTATAAATATAAATCTCCTTTTATTATCTTTTTCGCAATTAATTTTATCTGGTTCTATAATATTTTGATGCCTCTGGTAAATATTTTTTAATATCTGCAATCCTAGTGGCATCCGCAGGGTGAGTACTTAAAAATTCTGGTGGAGCTTGTCCGTTACCTTGTGCAGACATTCTTTGCCAAAAATCAACCGCCCTTGCAGGATCATAACCAGCCATTGCCATAAATGTTAAGCCTAATCTATCTGCTTCAGATTCTTGTTTTCTTGAGTTTGGCAATAAAACACCGGCTTGTGCGCCAATTCCAAAAACTTGATTAAAAACATTCATTCCAGCTTGTGACTTTGTAACAGCACCACCTAAAATAGAACCTAAGCCCTGTGCTATCATTTGGTTTGAATATCTTTCGTTTGAATGTTTTGCTACAGCATGAGCAATTTCATGACCCATAACCGTTGCCAAGCCTGCATCAGTAAGTGTTACTGGCAAAATACCTGTATATACGGCAACCTTACCACCAGGCATACACCATGCATTTACTTCTTTACTTTCTATCAAATTGAATTCCCAATTATAACCAGAAATTTGATCGGTGTATCCATTTTGGTTCATAAATGTACTAACTGCATTTGCAATTTTTGCTCCTATTTCTTTT
>JACMNZ010000075.1 GCA_014378285.1 Pseudopedobacter sp. | reverse complement strand
GTGAAAATTATATCTGCGTAAGAATTAAAACTCAAACTGGGCGGTGATTCACAAATTAAGAACCAAGTTTTGGATGTACGTGAGCCATGTGAATATGATGCTGAGCATTTAGAATTCTCTTTGAGCCGTCCTTTAGATTTTATAAACGATTGGACTAACGAGTTTGATAAGCATCAACCTTATTATATTCATTGTGCAGGCGGCTATCGTTCTATGATTTCTTCTTCTATTCTAAAATCAAGAGGTTATGAGAATATCGTAAACGTTAATGGTGGTTTTGCGGCTTTAAAAGATGCAGGTTTTGAAACTACAGATTTTGTTTGCCAGTCTAAAAAAATGAAATAGAATTTGGGCGTTCGAGCGGGCTTTACACTATATCTTTATGCCCCGAAAAGGGGCATAAAGGATGCCGTTTCAATCCCTAACGCAAAAAAAATGAAACCTTGGTCTGTGTCCTCACAGACCGAAACAAAATAAAATAGTCTGTGAATTAAAATAACATCATGGAAAAAGCAGATAGAAAGCAACATTGGGAAAATATTTATCAGACTAAAAATCTTAAGGAAGTGAGTTGGTATCAGTCAAAACCAACCATTTCTTTGGAGTTTTTAAATACTTTTTCTTTAGCCAACGATGCCAGAATAATTGATATTGGCGGAGGAGATAGTTTATTTGTTGATGAACTTTTGAAATTAGGCTATAGCAATATCACGGTATTAGATATTTCGGCATCTTCATTAGAAAGGGCAAAAGAAAGATTAGGTGAAAAAGCCAGCAAAATTAAATGGATAGTTGCCGATGCTGCGGAATTCATCCCACAAGAACAATACGATTTTTGGCATGACAGAGCCGCATTTCATTTTTTAACCACAGAGTTAGAGATTTCAAATTATGTAAATAATTTAGAAAAATTTATAGCTAAAGATGGTGTGTTGGTTATGGGCACATTTTCTGAAAATGGTCCTGAAAAGTGCAGTGGAATAGAAATAAAACAATATACAGAAAGCTCAATGAGTCAGTTATTAAACAGAGTTTTCGAAAAAATAAAATGTATTTATACTGACCATCTAACGCCGTTTAATACCATCCAAAACTTTGTTTTTTGCAGTTTCAAAAAACAAAGTATCGCTTAAATTGAAATAAATAGAAATTCAAAAAATCTCCCTCTGAGGAGTTAGATTGTAAAATAGTTATGTTAGAAATCATCAGACAACCCTGGCCATGGTACGTGGCTGGTGTATTAATTGGATTAACCGTACCAGCATTGTTATTAATCGGAAATAAATCTTTTGGGGTTTCATCTTCGTTACGACATATTTGCGCAGCATGTTTGCCTGCAAAAATTCCATTTTTCAGTTACAATTGGAAAAAGGAAATATGGAATCTGTTTTTTGTAGCGGGTATTTTAATTGGCGGATATATAGGAGCGCAACTTTTGTCTAATCCAGAACCCATCAAAATTGCTGCAGAAACCAAAGCGCAATTATCCGCTTTAGGCGTTAAAGATTTTAGTGGTTTAATGCCAACAGACATCTTCGGGATTGATCAAATTTTTTCATTAAAAGGATTGATTTTTATGGTTTTTGGAGGTTTTATGGTTGGTTTTGGGACACGTTATGCAGGAGGTTGCACATCTGGACATGCTATTATGGGCTTGTCAAACCTGCAAATCCCATCGCTAATTGCTACTATTAGTTTTATGGTTGGAGGTTTTATCTCCACTTGGATTTTTTTACCTATTATCTTTAAATTAATAGCCTAATGCCAGAAGTAGAAGAATTTGTGATTGAGCATCCAATAGAATGCGAAGCACCTAATGATCAAATCAAAAAAGAAAGCTTTTACTCTAATTTAAAATACCTTGTTTTAGGAGTTTTATTTGGGATAGTTTTTGTTAAAGCAGAAATAATTTCATGGTTCAGGATTCAAGAAATGTTCCGTTTATCCGCATTTCATATGTATGGAGTTATTGGTACAGCAGTTATTGTTGGAGCTATTTCCGTTTTCTTAATTAAAAAATTTAACATTAAAACTTTAGATGGAGAAAAAGTGGTTTTTCATCCAAAAACTTTTAACAAAGGACAAATCTATGGAGGATTGATTTTTGGTTTTGGTTGGGCAATTACCGGTGCTTGCCCTGGCCCATTATTCGCTCAAATTGGAAGCGGTTTTTTAGCGGTGATAGTGACTTTATTAAGCGCCATCGCTGGGACTTGGGTTTACGGGAAGTTTAGGGATAAATTTCCACATTGATTATGTGGCGGTTTTTATTTTGAAGATGTGACAATCAGTATGAGCCTGTTTAAATTTTATTCAATAATAATTTTATAGCTGCGATTTTCACCATTGTTTCAGAAGATTCGAGCAATAATTCATAGTTTCTGCACAGCCTTCTATCGTTGTCAAACCAAGAGAAAGTTCGTTCAATTACCCATCTTTTATGTATCGGTTTGAATCCAGCTTGCTGATTATCAGACCGCATGACCACTTGAAGCAGGTATCC
>JACMNZ010000426.1 GCA_014378285.1 Pseudopedobacter sp. | reverse complement strand
TTTTTAAAGAGATTTAAAAGGTTTTTTGGTGTTTTAAGCGAGTATCACAAAAAAGAATTAGCCAAAGTGATGCTTTACAGTTTAGCCAGATTTGCCGTTTTTACCACACAATATCTGTTGGTTATCCATTTATTGATACCAAACATTCCATATTATGAATCGGCTTTGATGGTTTTCTTATTGTTTTTTGTGCAATCTGCGTTACCTTCATTAGATTTGTTGGATGTTGGCGTAAGGAGTTTAACCGCTACTTATTTTTTTAGTTTCATTACCCATCAAGAAATTGCGGTTATGGCAGCCGCAGCGTTAATTTGGTTCGTAAATTTAATTATTCCTGCTATTTTGGGATCTTATTTTGTTTTTAAACTCAACTTCTTTGATCATACTAATACTTAGTATCTGCTCTTTGGCACTTACTTTTTTTTACGCTTTTTTAGTCTTGTTTTTGCGAAGTGGATGGCGAAAAGTTCCTTCTTTTAATAAGAATACCATTGTACCACGTACAAAAATTTCAGTATTAATAGCTGCCAGAAACGAAGAAGAAAAAATTCATTTAACTATAGAGGATATTTTAGCTCAAAATTATCCAAAAGAATTAATGGAAATTATTATTGTTGATGACCATTCTACCGATAGAACTTCAGAAATTATTGGATTTTATGCCAACCAAGGTGTAAAACTGATTAAACTAAATGAAAAAGAACCGCTTAATTCTTATAAAAAGAAAGCAATTGCAGAAGCAATAAAACTATCAGAAGGAGAATTGATTGTTGCTACCGATGCAGATTGCAGAATGAAACCAGATTGGTTAAATACAATTGTAAATATGTATGAGGCTGGCGGTTATAACTTAATCAGTTCTCCGGTGGTTTATTTTGAGGAAAAATCTTTATTTGAACGTTTACAAACACTCGAGTTTCTCTATTTAATTGGTTTAGGTGCAGCCGGGATTGGCAATAAAATGCCTTCTACTTGTAATGGTGCAAATTTAGCCTACAAAAAATCTGTTTTTATTGAGCTTGGAGGTTTTAAAGGAATTGATGAATTAGCTTCTGGTGATGATGAATTATTTTTACATAAAGTATCTTTTGCACATCCGGGTACTATTGGTTTTTGTAAATCTGCAGATGCGATAGTTTACACCCATGGCAAACCAAATCTGAAAGAGTTTATACAACAAAGAAAAAGATGGGCCAGCAAAAGCGTTAAATACAAGGATAAAAAATTGATTTTTGTAGCAGTTGCAGTTTGGCTTTTTAATATTTCTTTATTGGTTAATTTTATATTGGCATTCTTTTATCCAGATTTCTTAAAATTGGTTGCTATACAAATCATGATTAAATTCATTTCAGAACTTTTCTTTATAGACTTACTTACCGACTTTGCAAAAAGGAAAAATCTGGTCTCTCATTTATTTTTACTTACATTTCTTCATCCTATCTATCTAATTTACATTGGTTTTGCCGGCAATTCTGGCAAATACAATTGGAAAGGTAGAATGGTAAACTAAATTGGATAGTTTGGAAAACAATCAATCATTGTGGAAAAAATTCAGAAAAAATAAGCTTTCGCTTTTCGGTTTAATATTTATTGTTTTTGTAACTTCTATAGCATTATTAGGATATTTAATTACTCCAGATGATAGCCCAATGGCAAACCAAATGAGCCTTCAATTAAATATAGAGAAGCCAGGTAAATCTGTTACCTTATTAAAAATCCCAAAAAATCCCCAACCTCCAAAAGTAAATTTTTTAAAGAAAATGCTCTTTGGGCAAACATCAAGGTATGATTATATCCCAATTAATGATTATCAATTTAATAAACAAAGCATAAAATATCACGAGTATGTTGGTGCTGAAGAAAGCGACGATCTAAAAAGTATTGATTTAAAAATCTTTGGAAATAAAAATCGTCAAAAAGTAAAGGAGGATAATATCATCAATAGAACCTATTGGCTAGGCACCGATGTTTACGGTAGGGATTTGTTGAGTAGGGTAATTATTGGTTCAAGAGTTTCATTAATGGTGGGTTTTGTAGCCGTATTAATCAGTTTGTTTTTAGGGGTTTCTTTAGGCGCAATAGCTGGTTATTTTGGTGGCAAAGCCGATGTTTTTATCAGTTGGTTAATGAATGTTTTATGGTCTTTACCCGCACTTTTATTAGTTATAGCTATTTCGTTTGCTTTAGGGAAAGGATTTTGGCAGGTATTTATTGCAGTTGGTTTATCAATGTGGGTAGAGGTTGCTAGATTAGTACGCGGGCAAGTGATGGCTTTAAAAAACGCACAATTTATTGAAGCGGCAAAATCTTTAGGTTTTTCAAATTCAAGAATTATTTATAAACACATTTTACCAAATATTTTAGGGCCAATTTTAGTAGTGACTGCTTCAAATTTTGCATCTGCAATTTTGTTAGAAGCAGGTTTAAGCTTTTTAGGATTTGGTGCACAACCGCCAATGCCAACTTGGGGAGGCATGATTAAAGAACATTATGGATATATTATTATGGATGGAGCGTATTTAGCGCTAGTTCCGGGTCTAATGATTATGTTAATGGTCTACGCGTTTAACCTCGTAACCATTGGTTTAAGGGATTTGTATGATATTAAATCACAAAATTCTAATGTTTAGTTGTGTTTTTATGGATATATAATTACATTAGACTTATAAATACACCGCCACTTAATGCAGGATAAAAATCCTTTTTTAGAAAACGATTCTCAAGTAGATATTGTTGAGCTTCTTTTAAAAAGACAGGCTGAATTAAGCGCATTATTAGAGGTTACCAGAGCCATAAATAGCAACGTTCCCAGCCAAAGTTTAATAGAGATGCTGGAAATGATCATGCAAAATAACCTAAGGGTCAAGAAGTTTAGGTTGATGTTGAAGAATATTGATCAGTTTTATTGTGTTTCTAACTTTGGCGATGAGCTAGAAGAATTTGAAGAATTACAGTTAATTGCCGATCAGCTATTGCCAAGTAAAGTACCTCAACAACTAACCGAACATCCCAATCCTATTTTTAACGCTTACGATTATTTTATTCCTGTACACCACAAAGAGGAAACTTTGGCTTTTGTATTAGTTGGAAAATTTAAAAACGAGGAAAAACTATTAGATAACAGCGTAGATTATATCCAAACGCTTATTAACGTAATAATTGTTGCGTTTGAAAACAAGAAATTATTTAAAGAACGCTTACACCGGGAGCGTTTATCAAGAGAAGTAGAATTAGCCCGTCAGGTGCAAAACATGCTAATTCCGCAAGAATTGCCTAACAATCTTTTTTTAGATGTTGCCTCTATTTATCGCCCCCATCAAAGCATTGGAGGCGATTTTTTTGATTTTATCCAGCTTAATAACGATGAATTTTTATGGTGCGTGGCAGATGTTTCTGGTAAAGGAATTTCAGCAGCATTAATCATGGCTAACTTTCAAGCTAGTTTAAGAGCTTTGGTTTCTTTAGATATTGGCCTACCAGAGTTGGTAAAAAGATTAAATAAAAACGTTTATAAAAACACTAAAGGAGATAGGTTTATTACGCTTTTTATCGGAATGTATAATGATAAAACGAGGCTTTTAAATTATATTAACGCTGGTCATAATGCATCTATAATTATACAAAAAGATAAGATAAGTACCTTATCTAAAGGTACAACAATGATTGGGGCATTTGACGAACTCCCTTTTGTAAACCAAGGAGTGCTTATTGTTGAACCAGATACCATTATATTTAATTACACAGATGGAATTGTAGAGTTTGATGGTGAGGAAGAACAATCTTTAACCGAAGAAAACTTATTAGACCTTTTGTTTGAAAATAGAGATAAGCCGTTAAAAGAACTTAATAATTTTATTATAGAAAAAATTGAGGAGTTGCGTCACCAAGAAGAAGCCTCTGATGATATTACGATACTTTCCCTAAAGATTCATTAACATCAGATTGCCCCAAATTTAAAGAAGTCACCATCCCCAGCATTGCCCAAACCAAAACAGCAGCTTTATCCTGGTCTAAAAAATCATTCATTAATCCATGAAAATAATAAGTTAAGAGGCTAAGCAAAATCGCCAAACTAAACATTTTTATTTTTTCATCTTTAGGATGATAGTACAAACGCATCAAAATAGCTATCGAAGATCCAAAAAGTAAAATCACCAATAAAAAACCAATTACACCACTTTCTATCAATGGGCCAAAATATTCGCTATGTGCATTTCCCATATCTCCGTGAGTAGTGCTGATGCTGGTCATTTGATGTGATTTTTGGTATGCAGAATATTGGAATTGGTAAGTTCCTGGCCCAAAACCTAAAACGGGCTTTTCTGTAAACATCCGGTATCCAGATTCCCACCTGTTTAATCTCTCTACGTTAGATTCATCATTATTTACATTTGAGATAGATTTGATATCGCCAACCAAATTTTTTCCTGAAGCAGAGTTGTTCAATCTTATCCTTTGATAAATATCATTTTTAAATATAAACCCAATG